>JANYBY010000378.1 GCA_025360565.1 Bacteroidota bacterium | reverse complement strand
TTTGGAATCGGTATAGCCGGCTATTTCAACAACCACTTTCGGATATTTATTCATAAAGCGAATAATGTTTTTTAGTTCCACATTAGATGTGGCGCTCAAGGTTGATTTATCGAAATCGAAGAAAATATTATTGAGTACCATTTTCGATCCAACGATAACAGGCGGTAATAGTATGTCCTTCGTAACAGAATAATAGTTTGTCTTTTTTTCAATCTGCCTGTTCTCTGAATAAAACAGGAAGCCATCCGCTTCATAAGCAATGTTGTAATTTTTTCCTGCAGTAAGCACAAACAAATATTGCCCGGTCTTTTTATTCGGGTTATAGGTTCCAATCACCTTTCCTGTTTTGTTATCAGTTACAGTTATCTGAATACCCTTTGGTACATTGCCTTTTTCATCTTTTACAACCCCTTTTACAAGAACTAATTGAGCCTTCTGTCCATCCAAAAAACTGATCGCATAATTATCTTTTTCACCTAAGCCACCCTCTTTAAAGGAAGAGTAATAGGCTTTGGTCTTATCGGCGGAAACCACGTAGAATATGTCATCATCGGGCGAATTAACCGGGTATCCAACATTTATCGGAGCAAGCCATTTACCCGTTTCATCTGAAAGGGTGCTGTAAAAAATATCGAAGCCTCCCATTGTGCCGGGTCCATTTGAACTGAAGAAAAGAGTAACACCATCTGGATGGATGAACGGCGCATCCTCATCAAAAGCCGTGTTAATAAGGGCACCCATATTAACTGCTTTTCCCCATTCCCCTTTTTCTGTTTTTTCACTCATATAAATATCTCTTTTTCCAAAACCTCCCGGTCTATCACTGGTGAAATAGATCGCATGTCCGTCGGCCGAAATAAAAGCACTCGGTTCCCAATGCTTGCTGTTTATATTTGAATTGAGTTTCACCGGTGCCGACCATACATCGCCATCCAACGTAGTTGAATAAATATTACCGTCTCCATTATCATCTTTATAGATTAGGATCTGTTGCCCATCGGGTGATATCCCCACTGATGCTTCATTTTCATCTGTGTTGATAGGGGACTTTATATTTTCTGCTTTTGTCCAGGAAGAATCTTTGTAATTCGAAATGTATATGTCTTCATAGTATCTTCCTCCGTCGTATGTTTTTCCACCGGTGCTTTCATTTCTGCGTGAGGTAAATATCATTTGTGATTTGTCGGCGGTAATAACAGGAGAGTAATCTGCATAAGGTGAATTAAGCGCTTTTCCCATGTTCTCAATTTTAACACGCACGGGAGAAGCCATCAGCTTTTTGCCTGTGAGGCACATTTCTATTTTTAGTTTTGCATCCTGCATATTTGCATTGTCTTTCTTTTTTTGAAGCAGCATTTCTTTTTTATAGGTCTCATAACAAAGTATCGCTTTATCAAATTCGGAATGAATATGATAAGCATCGCCCAAAAGTTTGTAGGCCAATATAGGGGCTCCCTTTTCTCCCGCTGCTCCTTCTTTATAATTAGCCACCACCGAACGCGTTGCCCTTTCCAGATACGGAAGCGCTTTGGCTTTGCCGCTCCGGGCTTTAAGGTAACAGCTGCCCACCATATAACAAATGTTCGCGTTAGCCGTATCACTTTTAAAAAGCTCAACATACAATGGCAATGCATCAAAAAAGTTACCGGCCTTATATACTTCTGTTGCTTTTGTGAATGAGGCATTAAAATTTTTATCTTCCTGCGCTAAACTATAAACGCTTATTAGGAGGAGCACCACCTGTGTTTTTGTTTTCATCTTGTGTGTTTTTACCGAGGTTTCGGATTGTTTTTAATCTGCACAAAAGTGGAAAAGAATGTGAATGCTATACTTACACAACTTTGGAAAATAGTTGTATTATTCATAGGTATCTTTATCAAACATAGTAATTCTTCAGGGAGAAATTTTGAGAAATTTCTGAGGCGATCGCTTTTTAATGGACTATTTTTTCAATGGTTTCTTGATCAACAGCTATTCACTACACAGTAATTATAAGGGTATTTAAAATTTATGTATGACTTTGGCCATACTCAACTACAATGCGGCTATTTATATTTGCGGATATATGGAAAGTAAAAGAATCATAATCTGAAACTCAGTCCATAACACATCTTACATAAAAGCCTGCTTTTCCAAAATCTCCCAATGGATACACGTCATCTCTGTCAGAACTCAGTCGGCGATCTGAAGCGTATAGACGGCCAATTGGTTCTCGAGTGCACCACCATGAGCAATGAAGCCCAATTCCTTCAACAACTCCAGTGGTTTCGCAAAAGCCTCCCGGAAGGCCTAAAAATCCACTTGTATTGCTGCCGTTACCATTTTTGCCGGCAACTTCTTTCCAACCTTTGGTGTTCTTCATTTTTTTACCTGCCACTTCTTTTCCTCCTAAAAAATCCGTCAATATAGTCCACTCGTCATTTGAGGGTATGTGCCAGCCTTTTGGAGCTAAGCCTCTCTTATCATTTACCGCATAGAAGTTATAAATTTTGCCATATTTTTTTCCATTTGCTGGGTCATAACCATAATAGCACCATGCCGGTATATCGTTGTCTGAAGCTTTCACCCATTCTGCTGCAGATTTTATTTCCTTTAGAACATCGCCATTTTTAAAAGTGCTCACATTCAGGTTAAGAGTTGACCAAGTTTGTTTACCAATTTTTTTTACTTGAGCCTTTGCCTGATTTGCGAAAGAAAATATAAGAATAGCTAGAAGTAAGGTGATGAGCGTTTTATTTTTTGCCATATTTTTTGTTTCTAATTATTATTGAATTTAAATTTTGTTATTATTTCTTCAAACTATTTTCACCTGTAAATATAAGTAATATCATTTTGCAGAATGTTCGTATGCCTGATAATTTTATTGTATAAAAGTCAATGCGAGCTTTTTCACTTGTGAAATTAAAAAATTCGTATCTATTGTCGTTTTACAATAGGCTCTTAAAAATGGTTAAGGATCTTGATTGCTTGCTAAATTTAATAAGATCCGTTTTACTCTATCCAATTGGCGTTAAGCCAAAAATGGTCATATTTGGTACTTCAATATATTTTACTTATCTTTGCGCATCCTTTTGAGGGTTGTATCACAATCTGAATGCTGTAATCAGCTACTATTCAATTTAACTTTACAATTTTAGAGGCAATAATAAGGTGTTGTTACACTCAAATAACAATCCCTCAATATTAATCTATATATCTATAATGACATTTAACGATTTAAAACTTTCAGAGCCACTATTAAAGGCTCTGAACAACATGGGCTACAACAGCCCCACACCAATTCAGGAACAGGCAATCATTCCCATACTTAACGGAAGGGATATTTTTGGTTCCGCACAAACAGGCACAGGTAAAACAGCGGCTTTTTCGCTTCCTATTTTACAACAATTAAGCAGCAAAGTTCCTACACCTCACATTAAGGCGCTTATTCTGGCACCAACCCGTGAACTGGCATCGCAGATCAGCGAAAACATTACCATGTACAGTAAATTTGTACGTGTATCGCACACCGTTATTTTTGGTGGTGTTTCTCAAAAAAATCAGGAACGTGAACTTCGCAGAGGAGTTAACATTTTGGTTGCCACTCCCGGAAGATTGCTCGACCTAATGCAACAAGGCCTAATTAAGCTTGATAAAGTTGAACACTTTGTGTTGGATGAAGCTGATAGGATGCTGGACATGGGATTTATTCACGACATTAAACGAATTATTACAAAACTTCCGGCGCAGCGCCAAACACTTTTCTTTTCGGCCACAGCAGCGCCCGAAATCATGAAACTTGCTAATTCACTTTTAAAAAATCCCGTTCATATTTCGGTATCGCCTGTATCTTCGGCGGCACCGCTTGTAGAACAAAGTCTTTATTATGTTTCAAAAGAAAACAAAAGATCTTTGCTTAAGCATATTTTAAATACCGGAAAAGTAGAACACGCTTTGGTATTTACGCGCACAAAAAGAGGAGCCGACAAAGTTGCGAAAGAATTAAACAGCAGTGGCATAAGTTCTGAAGCCATTCACGGTAACAAATCACAAGGCGCCAGAGAAAGAGCGCTTAAAGGCTTTAAGAACCGCACCATTCGCGTGCTGGTGGCTACTGATATTGCTTCAAGAGGAATTGATGTAGAAAAACTTTCGCATGTGATCAATTACGAAATTCCTGAACAAGCCGAAACTTACGTTCACCGTATCGGGCGTACAGGCCGTGCAGGACTTGCAGGCATAGCACTTTCTTTCTGTACAAATGAAGAACGCACTTACATGAAAGATATAACTAAATTGATTAAACAGAAGATTGAAGTTATTGCTTCACATCCCTTTGCATAAAAATATAAATTAATAACCGTCCGCTTTGCGGACACAATAAAACAACAAATGAAAAAAGGAACAGTTAAATTTTACAATGAAGCCAAAGGATTTGGATTTATTAAAGCTGAAAATGGCGAAGAGATCTTTGTACACGCTTCAGGATTAAAGAACGATATTCGCGAGAACGATGAAGTAACATTCGAAGTTGAAAACGGAAAAAAAGGCTTAAATGCCGTTAACGTTGAAGTAGTATAATAATACTATAAACCGTCTCCACGATCTTATTAGGAGGCAGTTAAAGGAAAAGGCAATAGAAAAATTTATTGCCTTTTCCATACTCACTAATTTTTAAGTTAAAAAAGGGTTGCGCCGTTTTTAATTAATTAAAACAGCATGCAACAAATTCGATTTATTGATATAGATAAGGACAAGAACCTTTTTTTTGCTACACTTAGAAACAGAGTGGATCAATACTTCAAACAAAACAACCTCTCTAAACATTACAACGCGCAAATGGTGGTGAAGACCCTCATTTTGTTAAGTGCGTATTTTCTTCCCTTTATTGGTATTTTATTTTTAAATTTTTCACCCGTAATTAATTTTACACTGTGGTTAATCATGAGCAGTGCTATTGCAGGTATTGGAATGGGAGTTATGCACGATGCCAATCACGGCTCTTATTCATCAAGCAGTAAGGTAAATTACTGGTTGGGCCACACGCTTAATTTACTTGGCGGCTCGGTGCGAAATTGGAAAATGCAACACAACATTTTGCATCATACCTATACCAATGTAATTAACATGGATGATGACATTGACGATAAGCTTGTTTTTCGTTTTACGCCACACACAAAAGTAAAATGGTATCACAAATTTCAATTCATTTACGCGTTTCTTTTTTACGGCATCCTTACAATTTATTGGGCATTTGCAAAAGATTTTGTTCAGCACGTCAAGTATATTAAAGAGGGCGTTAATAAAGAAACTAAAGCAAAGAACAAGATCATCCTTTTAAAAATGATCATCATTAAGATAATATATTTCAGCGTATTTTTATTACTCCCGCTACTGGTATTGCATTTACCTGCGGGCCCTTATTTATTGGGATTTTTTCTGATGCATTTTTTAGCCGGAATTGTATTGGCTGTTACTTTCCAATTGGCACACACGGTTGAAAACACTTCACATCCTTTACCCGATGCTTCAGGCACGATCGAAAATAATTGGGCCATCCATCAATTAAATACAACTGTAAATTTTTCAAGAAAAAATAAATTCATCTCATGGTATGTGGGCGGACTGAACTTTCAGGTAGAACATCATTTGTTCCCTAATATTTGTCATGTACATTATCCCGCAATTGCGCCTATTGTAAAACTTACTTCAGAGGAGTTCGGCATTCCGTACCTTGAAAACGAAAGCTTGATCATGGCCATCCGTTCACACATAAAAACATTAAGGAGTTTGGGCGTGCCTGAGCTTACTTAGTATTTGGTCACTTCTCCCTTTTTTCCGGTGAAAGGTTGTAAGATTCTCATTTTTGCAGGCCTGCGGGTACTTGTTTTTAAGATTTTTATGCTATCGAGGCATTATTTTTAAAAAATATTCGTAAAGCCGTTAAACCTTTCTTATTTTTATCACTCTAATCTTTAAATTAAACCAAAAAAATATGAAACGCAAAAACTTACATTTGGCCATTATAGCAATTGTTATTGCAGGCGCCACCGTTATTACTTCTTGTAAAAAGAAAACCACCACACCTGATCCAACACCAACAGTAGATTCTGATCAGGCAGGATCAAACGCCAGCAATACCGCCGAAAGCATTTCAAGCGATATGATCTCAATTGGCAGCGAAGGCTGTGATATTACTTCGGGATCAACTTTAACTCAATACCGCGGCGAAAATACTTCTATTTTAAGCTGTGCCGCAGTTGTAAGAGATACAACTCTAAAGACAGTTACCATTACATTTAACGGTACGCAATGTATAGATGGAAAAGTAAGAAGCGGTAGTTTAGTTTATAACTATTCTGCATCAACAAACGGCGCAAAAAAATACAGACATATAGGATTTAGCGCTTCTGTTACTGCTAATAATTACGTGGTTGATGGAAATGCTGTTACCATAACAAATAAAACTATCAGCAATACAACTCCGCAAAATTTTACTCCTTCAATCACCCCTATGACTTGGAGCATCACATCAAATATTTCAATTGCATTGGCAGGCGGCGCAGGCACTGTTAGTTGGTCGTGCAATAGGGTTAAAACCTTGTTAAATACAGCTACCACTTATTCAAATGCGGGTACGCCAATTAATTGGGCAATGGCAAAAGTTGGTTTTACCGGTTCAGCTTCCGGCACCAGAAGCAACGGAGAAACATTTACAGCTACTATCAGAACACAATTGGTAAAGGATTTTGGAGGATGCAACCTTGGTGGCAGACATCCATTCATTTCGGGAGAGTTGATCTATGCTCCATCCGGAAAATCATCGCGCACAATTGATTATGGTGACGGAACATGTAACTTAAACGCAACAGTTTCTATCGATGGCGTTGTTTACCAAATCTTACTATAATATCATCTCAATAAATTTTAAAAGGCTGTCCGTAACAGGGCAGCCTTTTTTGTTTTATGAATCGCCCAAGGCGAGCCGTGAATTTTCTTGCCACGAATTACTCAAATTAACTCTGATCGTATTTAAAAAAAACACGCCGATCTGCAAGTAAAAAGGACTTGATCAATCACAAAGATCAGTGAATTATGGTTGCGCCGGTTGGTGAATAATTAGTCGGCCATCAAAAAACTCTTAAGAAACTGTTTCTGAGGAGATTTAATAAGAATCTGTCTGTTTTATTCTGCCGTAAATTTTTCAAGTCGCAATAAAAACCGGCATTTTTTTTACGAAAACTCAGGCGTAATGCTGCGC
>JANYBY010000366.1 GCA_025360565.1 Bacteroidota bacterium | reverse complement strand
GATAAGAGTAATCGCGATACGCATATTTTGGATTTCCCCAATAGTAATTGTGTTGGTAAGAGTAGTAGGTAACAAATGGTGCCAGCGTTAAATTTTTTGCAACATCAAACTCAAAATTGGCGTGAATAACCGGCATTGATCGGCCTTGATAGCCATAATAACCGTAGTATCCAATGCCCACACCCAGATTTAAGGTTTTACCATACATTTCTCTGGAACCTGTATTTTTTGCTGTGGGTGTATTTGTATCCTGAGCCGAGATCTTAAAACTGAATACGGTAAGGAATAAAAGGGATGTGATAATTATTGTTTTCATAAATGTTTTTTATTGGCTAAATTGTTATGTTTTATTTAATGACGTCTTAAATTATTTTGTTTAGTAAGTCTTAGTCAGTTATAGTTCAGAAATGATCTTATGCAATTCTTCTTTAGTTCTGCCAAGTTTAGCCTGGAGCCTGCCTAACATTTCATCCTGCTTTCCCTCTAATAACAATACATCGCTATCAGTTAGTACGGCATATTTTTGTTTCAATTTCCCTTTAATTTCGTTCCAGTTTCCTTTTAGCTCAGTTAAATTTTTCATGTTCTTTCGGTTTATTGTGAAGTAATTTTCACAAAGTAAAGGTGAGCAACCAACGCTGCATATGTGTTACAAGACTTTTACGATAATTTACATTATTCACACATTCATAAAACTCGCTTTTGAAGGGGAAAGGGTTAAAAATAAAAAACCGCGCTTGAATAACAAGCGAGGTTTTGATCCCGGAACGGTTTCGGGAAATAATTTTGATTTAATTCATTAGTCTTAACGCAAAATAAACCCCAATACCCATGATAATAAAAGTAAGAATGAAAATAGCAAAAAATTTGCTAAACCCGAATTCTTTAACCAATAATCTTATTGGATAAGTAATAACGTTTAAAACCAATGAGGATATTTTTTTCCACGACTTATCGCCTTTGATTACAAAATCACTGGCCCCCATGCGAAAAGAATCTATTGCCACGCCTACATCTTCGTTTGAAGTAAGCATGATCACTTCTGTTTTAGGATTAATTTTTTTGATTGAGGCAAGTACTGCATTTCCATTTTCACCCGGAAGATAGTAGTCAAGAATAACGATGTTAGTTTCATTATCTATTTTTTTCAGAACACTTTCGCCGCTTAAAAAAGTAGAAATGTTCAGGTATGCGCCAAATTTCATTTCTAAATAATTTCGTAATCCGGTTACGGTTAATTGATTATCGTCAACAATGAATAGGTTAAGTTTTTGAGTGTTCATTTTTTTTGTATTTAGTAATGTGAATAAATAATATGATTATTTTTTTTCAAGCGTGAGGCTAATCATTTTGCAGGAAAACCGATCTTTCTCTCTGTATTCTCAAGTTCCAGAGTTATATCTTTTAGTCCAACATTCGTGAGTTCCACCTCACATAAAATGGTTACTTCTTCGCTCACTAAAAGGCCACCCGTTTCAATGGCCGTATTCCAGCTAAGTCCCCAATCATTTCTGTTGATTTTACCGCTTACAGTAAACCCGGCCTTTTCATTTCCCCACGGATCAATAATTGTTCCACCAAACTCTACATTTAATTTTACATTTTTGGTAATACCTTTCATGGTTAACTCGCCCCACAACTCGTGCTTTCCGGTATCATCTGCCTTTCCTATTGTGCTTGAGGTGAAAGTAATTTGTTTATGGTTAGCTACGTCGAAAAACTCAGCACTTTTTAAATGTTCATCACGTTTAATATCACCTGTGTTTATCGAGGAAGCATCGATCCAAAAATCTATTTCGGCTGTTGTAAAATCTTTTGCCGTAGTATAAATGCTTGCGTCAAAAGTTTTGAATGTGCCTTTGGTGTGTGCAATCATTAAATGCCTTACTTTAAAAGCGATTTCTGTGTGCGTAGAGTCAATTGACCACTTAGTTGACTTATTCATATATTTAATTTTATTATAAGGTTTGTTCAACAAATGTCGGCTTTCGCCAATCCAAAAGCGTTATACAAATTATTAAATAAATTACATCATTCACACCTTCTCAGTTTTAATTTACTTTGGCGGGTTGTTTTAATGTAATTGTTCAGCATCAGATCCAAAGAATGGTAATAGGCCTCTAATTTTTTAAAAGTTATTTCGGAATTTTTTTCGTTCGGTATTGTAACCGGCATTTCTTCCAGGTATTCTGACAATTCGGGATACTTATCCATTATCCTCATGGTAATTTTAAGAATATTTGAATTTAGGCTTTTGAGAGTTTCCATATTTTAAAATTCTTTTCTAATCCCAAACTATATTCATGCAGAGCAGGCTGAATTTCTTAATGAATTTATGCAAAGTTGATTTCGGTTTCTGATTTTGTTTTGCTGCAGATTTATAGGATACTTATTTTTGAATGAGATGGAATTCATTTTTATCATTACCATCCATGTAGTAATACCAAAATTGTTTTTCCTCCAGCTTAAGTATATACAATGTTTCGGAAGATTTATTTGAAACGCCGGTTATCCTGATCTCATTATCTTTGTTCTGAAATGCCCACTTGCCGGTTCCTGCAAGGATGCCCCAAGAAAACGAATAATTGCCATCTTTGGAAAAGGTTTCGATATAACCGGAAACTAATGAAGTTAGATCACTGCCGTTTAATTTGTAATTATCCACTTTCCATGTGTTAGAAACGCGTTCAGTTCTGGAGCGAAAACTGATTAAAGGCCCTTCGGGATATTTTTTACAGCTTTGAACGGAAGGAAAAAGAACGGTAAAAAAAAGTATGATTATCGTTAAAAATTTTATTGTTTTCATTTAATTGTTGAAATAAATTATGGTGAGATTTTTTAATGCACTTATACCTTTGATGGGTTTATGCAGTTTTCTACGGCTGAATAAATATGCGCAAGCGCGAATTGATCTTTAAGCACAAAGCCCTGTGCGCCATGGGCCAAAGCTTTTGCCGCAGTATCCATACTTTTCTCATCCGAAAGAATAACAATTCTTGTATTTGGGCTTATTCTCTTTATGGCATCAACCGTATGTTCTCCATTTTTGATGGCCATTTCCATATTCTGAGAATGATCAATTATAAGTACATGAGGTTTGAAATTTGTTTTTTTAATAGCTTCAACAGAAGATTCCGCGTCACGAAAAACATTTACATTCACATGATCACCAAATTTTTTTCCAAGTGAGTGTTTAACCCTGAGCGCATAATAGTAATCATTGTCAACAATGTAAAGAGTGGGTGTTATTTCAATATTGGGGTCCATAAATTAAATGTAAAAGGGTTTTGTTTAAGTGCGCATTATAAAACTCTAAGCAACCATAAAATGAGAAGTATTAAAGCGATTATAAGGAGTATATTAATAAAGCCTCCTAATCCCCAGCCTCCGGATAAAAGCCCGAGTGCCCATAAGATCAAGATCACTAAAATAATTATCCAGAATAAACTCAGGCCGTCACTTTCACGCGTTGCATTACCAACTTTTTTTACGTTTAATTGGGTAGGATCCATGTGTGAAATCTGACTATCAATATTTTTAATTGTAAATGGTATAAAAGGTTTCGGGCTTTTATACATGCCTGATTTGCCTTGCTTTTTTTCATTGCTTGTGATCAGAATAGCTTGCTTTGTAATTGTAGCCGAAGGGGTGTATGTTTTTATCGGTGATTGTTCTGCTAAAACTTTTACTTCAGCTATTTGATCGGCAGTTTCGGTTTTCAGGCATTTATTGTTTAATTCTAAATGACTTGGAGCAGTTTTGCCATGAACACGGGCGAAATAATACCCTTTTGTATAATGTCTTTTAGAAGAAGAGAACCCTGACTTACATGATGTAAGCAAAATACCGGTTAGAATGAATAGGATGCTGAGTGTAATTAGTTTTTTCATGATTTTATTTTATTTTATTTTTCTTTATGAAGGAATACATCCTGCGGGTTTTATTATTAATGAGAATGAAAATAGTTTTTTACAAAAGCATGTTGTTGGTTGTCCGTCATTTTATCAGCCTGCTTAACTTCAATCTTTATTTTTTCGAAACGGTGATCAGCCCTTAAAACGTTGAACAATTCTTTTTTTGCGTCGGTCGGCCCAAAAAGAACCACGTCATCATAATTTCGGATCACTTCGCCAAGTTTTTTATAATACTCAGATTGCTGATGTTGCTCTTTATTGTGCATTAAATATTCACTTTTTTCAAATTCATGCTCTGCTTCCTGATGGGTAAATTTTGATGAAATAATGCTTGTCTGTATGGGATCTGTTGTGAATTCCATCACGTGCGCATGAGCGTGATCCATCCAGATGCCAATATTTTTTTTTAGTTCCATTTGTAGAATTGTTTTAATTGTGAGTAAAAATTGCTCTCCGGAATTTGTTTTATTTACGATTATAGAATCTGTAACCGATAGTTGCCTGATACCAAACGTTTTTGTAACGCGGGGTTGTTGAGGTTCCATTACCACTATTATTTTGCACATCCCATCCGGCCCTAGCGCCGATCACAAAGTGGCGGATGTTAACATCAACGCCACCGGTAATGCAAAGTGTATTTTTACGAACATTGTCGTTTAAAAACTCCTGCTCCTGGGCAATACTTGTAGTTGCATTTTTGAATTCATCTTTTTGATTGAGCAAATAAGAATATTGAGGTCCCGCCAAAATCGTCAAAAATTCACTTGGTTTAAATGCAAATAATAAAGGCACATCTATGTAACTTGTAGTGCGGGTAAGAGTGTAGTTATCACCAAGAATTCTTCCGGTGGCTTTAAATCCTTTTTGAGAAAATAAAATTTCAGGCTGAACGCCAATATATTTGCCAATTGGAATTGCTAAAAAGGCACCGCCCGCTAAACCTATTTTCGGATCTGCCACAAAAGCTTCGCCCTGGGCATCGTACACGTTTGAGTAGTTTGCTCCCAATTTTACCCCCAACATTAATTTATCCCTTACATCCAACTTGTCTTTTTGAGCGTAACAAGTGTTAATTAAAGAAGCGAGGGCTATTGCGGTTAAAGTTATTTTTTTCATTTTTAGTTTTTTTAAAGTGAATTAATTTTCACATTACAAAGATGCGGAACCAAATGCCTGTATATGTTACAGAGTTGTTGTAATGACTTACAATATTCACACATAAGGAAAATGAAAATCCCCGGCAAAAATTATTTACCGGGGATTTTTTTAATGAAAATATATTATTGTCTAACGATACGGCCCGACCCAACAATTTTATTGTTATCCGCTAACTTGTAGAAATAAATACCGGAAGGTAGATCTCCTGTATTAAAAGTATTTGATAATTTGTTGAAGTTTTTGTTCAGCACTATTTGACCCATAACATTATATACACTCAATTCAATTTTATTAATTTGTGAAATAGTATTGAGTGTGATATTTAGTTCATCCGTAAAGGGATTTGGGTAAATACTGATGCTTTCATTTTCTTTATCAATGCCGTTTATACCTGCAGGCACTCCGCAACCCGCCGGCATAACCGCGTTAATTGCTGTAACTGATAAGGCGCCATTCGTTGTAAGGGCTCTGCCATCGAGTACAACGCCTGTATTAATTGCGCCTAAAGCAGCGTTGTTTGCAATAATGGTTCCTCTAAAAACTGAATAATTGTTTATATTAACTGCACCTTCAACTTTCCAAAAAATGTTTTTTGATTGCGCGCCATTTATTAATTTAACTTTTGAATAGGTACTTGTAGAAAGGGCGCCATTCAACTTAATTACAAATACTGCGTTCGCATTGCCCAACGCATTAAAGTAAAGTGTATCATTAAATGTTGCAGCACCGTTCATTAAATAGGTATGCGGGGTAAGAACAAGTTTATTACCTAGTTGAGCAGGATACAACAATTCAATATCATAAGGTAAGCTGTTTAAATAATTATAAGCGCTTAATACATCCGCTGAACATTGTGCTGTAGTAGCATCAGGAATTGGATGGATAGTACCCGTTACATTTATAGCGCTGAAGCCTGTAGTTAAACCGCTATTTGTTCCAACATCACCGGTTAAAAAAGTAGCGCCTGAATTTGTAACAGCACCGTTGCCCGAAAATAGTGCAAAGCAAGCCCCAACACCAAGATAAGGTGCGATCGGACCTGTAAGAACAGGGCTACCACAGCCTATCGGTGTATAAGCAAGTATACCATCAATTGTAACGGCTCCCGCAATAGAAAGCGCTCTTCCTTCAAGCGTATCTCCTGTATTAATATTAATGGCTGCGTTGTTTGCAACAATTGTTCCGCGCATAGTGCATCCCGAAGCCATACTTACAAGGCCTTCCACTTTCCAAAACACGTTACAGGCTAAGGCACCATTGATCAATTTTATTTTTGAAGAGGCATTTGCAGAAAATGCGCCTTGTATTTTGAAAATGAAAACAGCGTTCGCGTTTCCTTGCCCATTTAAAGTAAGTACTTGGTTTAGCGTGGCGTTTCCGGATATAGAATGAACACCTGCATTAAGCGATTGTCCATTCCCTAAAAGAGGTGCCGGAAAAGAATTAGGTACCGTAGCGTTTAATTGAGTGTATGCCGTTTGAAGATCTGTTGCGCATTGCGCGCTTGCCCCATCACCATCATGCATTACGCCATTTACGTTTCCGAAATTGGTACTTGAGCCATTGTTAGTGCCCACATTACCTGTTATTTGAGAAATTCCGGAATTGCTAACCGCACCGTTGGTAGTAAATAAAACAAAATTAGAGGCTGTTCCTAAATTAGGAGCCTGGCCGAAAGTTAAATTCGGAAAAGAGAATAAAACAACCAGAGTTACAATAAAGAATAAATTATTTTTCATTTTGTAGATTTTATTTGTGATAAATTTCACATTCCAAAGGTGATGATAGTGAGCACAGCTCTTATTACACAAATTTGGAAATAACTTACATTATTCATATGTTGATTGGTTTCCGTAGTTACTAACCTTAAGATATTAAAACGGCTTATTATTTTAACCGCAAATAGACAGTAGATTTCGTAATGAAAGTCAAAAGCTGCGATGGACTTGGGAAGCGCAAACTTGAGGACTGTTCCGAAGGAACTCCTTTGGAGTAAGAATATCTTTCGATATTTTGAAGCCCGCAAAGTTTAGCATTTCCAAGTACAGTAGCAGATCGTGGCTCGTTCCGAAGGAATCCCTTCGGGATAATTGAAATCCTATTGCCTATTTGCGGTTCAATACTGCGTTTTATTATTTGATCTACGTTCCTTTTCAAATTCTTTTCTTGGGGCTTCCTCATTTAATCCATTCATTTTACTATATGCTTTAATAAGCGACTTTGGCAATTCGCCTTTATACTCTATTTTGTAAAATGAAAACCCATTGTAAGGAATTATATTTTTGTCTGCATGAATTTTAATGCGATTTTCTGTTTCTTTGTTTTTAAAAGGTAACATAAAGGCACAGGCTCTCTCATGGTTTAACTGCTGATACTTACGGCTGATAAGATCCGCGCCAATAAACCTTAAACACTTTTCCTGAACCGTAAACGCCATGAGTGCATCAATGTGTTTATTTAAATACTCAATAAACAAAGAGTCTTTTACCGACATTTTATCAATGTTTAAAGTATCATCATAGTTAAGTGCTTGAGCGGTCTTTTTATTGCAGGCAAGAAAGTATTTTTTCTTTGCTTCAAAATACAAAATATACTCCTTTTCCTTTTCAGTGTAGGTTTGAGGATGCACTGTAATAGAGGCTCCGGGGTTTTCGGCCAGGAAGTCTGCCATGTGGTTTACAAATTTTTCCTGTTTATTGCTAAGTAAACTATGCCGCATTTCCCACTTTAAGGTGAGCGATTTCTCAATTTCTGTTTCTACTCTTTTCACTTTCATTCTGTATAAAGTAGTAATTGGCTTAACAAAAATATTACCGAGAACATCAAAAATTACATCCTTAAAATGAAATTTAGGCTTCTTCAAATTTCCGGTGATCGGGATCTCGTAATCAATCACGTTCCCACTCTCACGTATAAACGACATTATCATTCGCAAAGGGATCCATTTTGTATTTTCGTTTTTTATCTTTTTGGTTACCCTTGGATCAATTATTACAAGATGATTTTTACTTTGGATCTCGCCACCCTTAACTTCCCATTTACCCTGCAGCTCCATCGTTCCCCTATCTACCGGAAATGAGGTATACGAAATGATATAAGGATTGAACATTGCAATTGGTAATTTTTGAAGATGGTATGTGAGATCAAAATCTTCTTCGTTTTTTGGGTTTATGCTGAGCATAACCGAAACAGTACCATAAGGCTTGATCTCGGATCTTAAAGATAACTTTACCCGGTTATGATTTTTATCAATGGAATCTGCGCTAACATAAAAGGGGTGCAGATTTGCCGAAAATTTTTCGTTAATGGAAAAGTCGTTAAATTTTAGATCGGCCGCGTAAACCGCCAACCTGTTAACTTTGTAATTACTTTTAAAAAAATTCTTCGACAATATTTTTATGTAACGGCCTATTTCAATCACCAGATTAAATTTAGTTGAATTGGCGGCAACGGCAGAAACTTTGTCGCCTTTTTTTCCGAATATTGTTTGAAAATTGTCTAAATGATCGAAGCGTTCGTATTTTATATAAGGATGATCAATCGACACTGAGTCGAAAAGATATTTATGGTTCTTAGGGCTTAATTCGGTTATTGCGATTACGGCTTTATCAAATGAGGCATAATCTTCATGTTTGTTTTTTCCAAAATGAAAATCATTTATCCCAAGTGTTCCTTTAGCGGCTATGTTTTCGGGGTCTTTGAAATTGCCATTGACCTTCAAATCAGCATCAATATTTGCTGAAAAATTGCCATAATGGGTAAGATCCTTTAAGTACTGTCCTATAATTGACAGGTCGTATTTATTTGCAATAGCGGAAAAATGATAATTCATATTTTTATAATTGAGCGCAAAATCACCTTTCATTTCGCCGGTTCCGTTTCCTGCCGAAAAAGAGAATTTGGAAGTAATGGTGTCCGCATCCCAACGTATACCTTGGCTGTCAATATTTACTTTTTTAATAAAATAATTGATTGGAACTATATTTTCTCTATAATAAAATTCCCCTTCATTTATTTTTATGGCAAGTATGCTGAAATGAGTGGGTGATCGAACCTTGTTGATTTTTTTTGGCGAAAATTTCTCAATAAGATCTTGAAAATTTAAAACATGGGCTGTTCCTGTTTGCGCAATTATTCCTTTAGGCTTGTCAAGAATCAGCTCACTTATTTCATACGTTTTTGAAAACAGTTTATACATCGAAAAATTAGCGCTTACACCTGCGGCCGATAAGAAAACGCTATCGCTTTTAAACTCGTAAATTTTTAAATTACTAAAGTGAATAAAACCTGTAAGTAAGTTTACATAGGCATGATCCATTGTGATCTGTCTCCCTGTGTATTTCTCGTCGTACTTTTGAACCAGGTATTTTGCAATTGGCGAAATAAATATAATAACGAGTGCAAAAATTATGGCAAGGGTAATAGCAGATATAAGTAACGCTTTTTTAAACTTCTTCATGCAACTTGTAAAGATGAAATTTTAAAGAGCGGTAGTTATTACAGTTTTCTTAAAGTAAGTTACATTATTCACAGATTATCGAGAAAGAAAAAATCGGGAGCCATTTAAAACACCTCTCCCAAATTAATGAATATGCCTCTTGACCCATCTAAACCAAAAGCATAATCAACACTTAAATTGGTATTGGAAAGTTTGTTTATTTTTAAGCGTATGCCCGTGCCAAAGGCGGGATGTACAACCCGAAACTTATTGTCAGGCCAATCTGTTACCGATTGCGCGTTGGTAAAAACAACCCCGCCCAATAAACCATTGCGGGTAATGCCGAAACGGTATTCCGCCTCTAAATAGAGTAAATTTTTGCCACGGAATCTGCTTTGAATATAACCGCGGCCTGTATTGGAATACACATCCCATCCTGTGCTTGGCAGATCAAGATAAGGCGCGTTGCCATTAAAAGTAAGCCAGCTGTAACTCCATAATGCCAATACATTATTCGATTTTCCGGGTTTAATGTATTTTCTAAAATCGATCACCAGCGATCGGTAATTGTGATCACTTCCTAAGAAAACAAAATTCGGACAGAAGGTGATATTACCATAAGTTGCCTTGGACGGATTGATTGAATTTTTTCTGGTATCATACAACGCATTTAAAGAAATTCCGGAAGAAACGGACTTTTTATTTAAGCCGTATTTTTGAAAATCGCTCGGTTCTCCATCTAAACTTTCAACCTCGCTTATATTCCAGTGATAGTCTAAATTATAAGCTAAGCCTGCATAAAAGGGCGAAGCGCCAATGTGTTTTAATACGGCCTCACGAAAAATAAGGTTGGAATAATTTAACTGATCAGGATTTTTTGTGGAAGTATGTCCTCCTAAACCATAAGTATATTCCGGGTATTTGTAAAATCGCCAGTCGCCCAGCAAATTAAATTTATTTTTTCTTGTCCATATGTTAGTTAAAATCGGGAAAATGATCTGATTGTTTTGGGTATAGGAAATACTGGTATTAACAGCCGATAATTTTGTACTTTCTTCATTATCCGTATAAAAAGCGCCATTAGCGGCAACTACGGCTGCAAGTCTTGTAACAAGCGAATACCCTCCCGCAAACAAGAACGCATAATGTAACTTGCCCGATTTTTTACTTGGCCCACCTTTTTCTACTAATGGTTTTTTCTTAAAAATGGATCTGTAAACATCTACAATGTCTCGTTGCGCATTTCCATTCTTAGATAGTAACAGGGTATCTTTGGAAGACCTTTTCTTTTTTGAAATGTTTGATTGCGCAAAAATGTTTGCCGAGAGTAACAATAAAAAAACACATAATTTAAACTTGGGAGTAAGCCTTTTCACTCATTAAAGGTGGGTTATTTAGTACTTACTCGCATTACACAACTTTGTGAATAAATTATATTATTCACACGTTTTCGTTTGGGTAGTAAAAAAATTTACATTCTCTCCATATACCAGCTCAATTCTTTTTCCATTTTTTGGAAATCAAAAATTGTGGTGATGATCTTTTGCAAACGCATAAAGGCAGTTTCGCTTTTTACAACATAGTCAAAAGCTTTATGGTGCATACAGTTTACGGCAACATTTATCTCATCCTGGGATGACAGCATAATTACGGGTATCTTCTGATCAAAAGCTTTTATTTTA
>JANYBY010000424.1 GCA_025360565.1 Bacteroidota bacterium | reverse complement strand
TAAATCTATAAAATCATCATAAAACAAATTATTGTTTAAAACAGTTTCATTTTTTATATTATTATCTAAAGAAAATTGACTTAAAAACTTCCCTAACTCAATAAAACACTTTTTTTTCTCAATTTGTAACATACGGAATTTGTTTATGAATGCTTTTGATTGTAATTTTGCACAAAAATAAGATTTTTTGGCTTTAGGCAATACGCTTTAAGCAATAAGAACTTATTTATTAACTTTAAATAAAAAGCTAAGGGCGAATTGCTTAAAGCATAAAGCTAAAAAAAATGGCAATGTATATTAGTACCTTATTCAAGTATAGTATTCTGTCCTACAAAAATATAACAAAATAACGTGAAAATGAAAGAGTTATTGTGTGTTTTGAACTAAATAGAGTTAATTGCTTTTGCGTTAGGGATTAGCTCCTTGTGTTTTGCAAATTATTGTGTCACTGAATACTTCGTATTTGTAGCGGAAAGCCCACAGGGCCAGCCACTGGTGGACCCAGGACTTGAAGCAGAAAGCCCGACCCCGCCGGAATCGTTCATTGAAAGAAAATCTTAGCCAGGGAACGCCCAAATTATGTTTATTCTTACCCTAAAACTATATACTCTTCAAGCACTTTTCCACTCCGTTAAGCATGTCTTCGGTAAAGTCTAAATGGGTAACCATGCGAATGGTATGTTTACCAAATGCCACGACTTTTATGTGGTTTTCGCTAAGTTTTTTAATGAATGATTCCGTGTTGATTTTACTGTTTAAATCAAATATTAAAACATTGGTATCCACAGGCATTACACCGTCAATATAAGCTAATGGTTTAAGCATTTGTTCTATCTTTTTTGCTCTTGCGTGGTCATCTTTCAAGCGTTCAATATTATGCTCTAAAGCGTATAAACCAGCGGCTGCTAAAATGCCCACTTGCCTCATTCCACCACCGAAAGTTTTGCGGACTCTCCTTGCCTCTTTTATAAAATCTTTAGAGCCCAAAAGCACCGAACCCGCAGGCGTTCCCAGTCCTTTTGAAAGGCAGATAGAAATACTATCGAATTGCTTCCCCGTTTGCTGAGTGCTTTCTTTTGTCTCAACCAAAGCATTAAAAAGACGGGCCCCGTCAAGGTGTAATTTCAATTTCTTGTCTTTACAAAGTTTGGTAATTGGTTCTACCATGGCAGCGGTGTAATAGCTTCCGCCGGCTTTGTTTACCGTGTTTTCAAGCTCGACAAGGCTTGTGCGTGTTAACCAATCATAATCTGCATTAATACTATCTTCTATTTGCTTTACACTAATTCTCCCTCTGTCGCCGGTAAGTAATTTAGCTTGTACACCCGAGTTACGGGCAATTCCCCCTCCCTCGTAATTGTAAATATGGGAATTTACATCGCAGATCACTTCATCTCCCGGACGGGTATGAACGCTGATGGCGATCTGGTTTGTCATCGTGCCACTCGGACAAAACAATCCCGCTTCGTGACTAAACATGGCCGCCAGTTTCTCTTCCAATTTTATGACTGTCGGATCTTCGTTAAACACATCATCTCCCACCGGAGCGCTGAACATTGCTTCTAACATGCCCTTTGTGGGCTTTGTAACCGTATCGCTTCTTAAGTCAATAATCATGGCTGTTTTCTTTGGTACAAGTTTAGCGTTTTTACCAATATATCGCTTCGCCTTTTTTTAACCATCCCGATATTCATCGGGACAGGCGCCGAAACATAGGTTTGACATTTGACCGAAGCTTCGCTTCATGAGTGCCACCGATTACACGGATTTACACAGATTTCTCACACAGATTTACACGTTACTCTTAAAATAATTTGCGGCGCCAATCTGTGAAAATTTGTGCCATCTGCGGCAAAAGAAAAACGCAGCTTTTAATCTACATCTATAAATGTGGTTAATTTTCTTTTACCTTTAAGCACTTGGAGAAAAGAGATTTCATAATCGTTGGTCAAGGTTTAGCAGGAAGCATACTCGCCCTCGAATTGTTAAAACAAGGCAAAAGTGTTTTGGTCATTGATAATTCCGATGATTGAAAACGCATATTTTCTTTTCCCTTGAATTTCGCCGGCGGAAATGGATGATGAAACTTTCGTTAAGTGCGTGAATAAATTTGCTACTTCGCCTGATTTCGCACTTTGTTTGAAAATCGTATGACTGTTTCTCCAAAGCGATTTATGCGTTTTGAAATCGAGCGCGTATAAACCTTTTTCGCCTTCGATA
>JANYBY010000309.1 GCA_025360565.1 Bacteroidota bacterium | reverse complement strand
TGCCCAGGTAAAATTTACACCCTGGGAGTAAATGCTATTGCATAAAAAAGAAATAAAGATAATTAGAAGGAATTTTATTCTTAATGAAAAATCTATTTTGAATTTTAGTAATGGGTTAATTTTATGCAGCATACTTATTCCTTTATTATCTTAAATGTTTTTGCAAAATTTTTTTCTTTTATCATAATAAAATAAATACTACTTGGAAAATTTTGAATATTAAATGATGAATGCCGTGTATTTATTTTTTCTTTTAAGAGAAGTTCTCCCAGTGAATTTGTAATTTGAATAATGCTTTCCATTTCTTCCGGAGTGTCAATATTTAAAATTTCATTTGTAGGATTTGGATAAACTATTATTTTAGAATCTTGATTGTAATGTTCAACTATTCCGGCACATGGATCTACATATTCTATAAAAAGAAAAGAAGCTGCACAGCCGTTAAGACCCGAACCTGAAACAGTATAACTTGTAGTAACACTTGGGCTCACCGCGATGGTTGGAGTATTGGGGCCTGTGCTCCATGTATAAGTATTGGCGCCAGTGGCCGATAAAGTAACGGTTTCGCCAATGCACATTAAATAATCGTTTGCGGTTACCATAATGGACGGTAATGGAAATAAAGTTACAGTTATAGCTTGTGAGGTAGCATAACAGCCATTGGTATTGAATACAGTTAATGAATAATTTCCGGGTGTTGTAACAGAAATGCTTTGCGTTGCACCGCCTGTACACCATGAATAACTGTTTGCCGCGCTTGAGGTTAAGGCAACACTATCACCCGGACAGAAAGTAAGAGCACCACCTGCAGAAATGGTTGGAGTTGCCATTTGGCAGAGCTTTTCAATAAAAATATCATAATCCCCTAAAGTGTTCATAGTATAACTACCGGGTCCCGGATTAAAATCTGCGGTCGTATTATAATACCCGCCCAGGTATACATTATTCGAAACATCAACCTCAATTTGTGCAGTTAAAACATTACCTGGCCCGGTTAAAATTTTTGCCCAAACAAAATTACCTGAAATATCAAGTTTGCATGCATAAGTATTATTAAACCCAATTGTTGGAATGAGATTGTAAATTCCAGGTCCTGGGTCAACGTCGATTGTATCTTTAAATGTGCCGACTATATACGCATTGCCCGATGTGTCAAATGTAATTGAAGTACCCTGATCATCAGCAGGCCCGCCAATTTTTTTTGCCCAAACAAAATTACCTGAAGCATCAAGTTTACTTACGAATGCGTCATAAAATCCTGTTCCGACAATTGATGAGAGCGTATAAGTAGCGGGGCCGGGGTCACAATCCAGAATATAAAAAAATCTCCCTGTTGTAAATATGTTACCAAGAGCGTCAATTGCAATTGAATTAGCCGAAGAAGCGCCTGTACCGCCCATACTTTTTGCCCAAACAAAGTTCCCGCCGGCGTCGAGTTTACTAATAAATACGTTGGCACCGCCTGCAGGCGTTAAAGTATAAACACCAACTCCCGGATCAAAATCCGCAATACTGGAAAACCATCCTGTTGTGTAAACATTATCGGCCCCATCCAATGCAATATCATAACCTAAGTCAGAACTTGTTCCTCCTAACTGCTTGGCCCATACAAAAGCGCCACTGGCATCAAGTTTACATACATAAATGTCCCAGTTAACCCCAAAGGGTGTGAGATTAAATACAGCGGGTCCCGGATCAAAATCAAGTGTGTTCATAAAAGAGCCGGTAGCGTATATATTGCCAACGCCATCCACAACCAAAGCACTAACAAAATCATCATCCGGTCCTCCAATGCTGCTTACCCAAATTAAATTGCCCGAGGCATTAAGTTTAATAACAAAAATATCGAACAACCCAACCGGTGTTAAAGTGTAAACTCCCGGGCCCGGATCAAAGTCAGCAGTCCCCCTATAATTCCCGGCAATGTAAATATTCCCAATAGCATCAAAGGTAATGGATTGCGCCCGATCGAGAAATGCACTTCCGATACTTTTTGCCCAAACAAAATTTCCAGCCGCATCCAGTTTACTTATAAAAACATCTTCAAGGCCCTGGGAGGTTAAATTAAAAGTACCTCCTCCCGGATCAAAGTCCGCTGTGCCTGAAAAAGAACCCGTTGAATAAACATTTCCTGCCGCGTCTATTGCAATTGAATTAGCTTGATCACTTTTTATACCCCCCATGCTCTTTGTCCAAAGAAAACTTGCACTTTGGGCTTTTGTACTGAAACTTATTAATGAGAAAGTGATTAACACATAAAAAGCGCTTGCCCGGACATTATTAATTGCCGAAATTGTGTTTTTAGCTATGAATGATCTTTTCAAAATGAATTACATAAAGATAAAACATTTTCGCATTAGTTTGTTACTTGCTGAAGATCAGTTTTTATTGTACTTGTTTTTTGAGCAGATGTTTTAACAGCTCTTAATTGATAACTGAAACCGTTTTGTCTGAAAAAAAGCTGGAGGTTTTTCTGCTCAAATTTAAATAAAATGTCCGGTCTTGGATTTGAGAACTGATCCGTTATTTGGCCTTTGTTTTCTATGAACCCATTATTAGAATTATTTTTTTGAATATAATTTTTTAAATTATCAGCCGGTAGCTTATCAGCGAAAACCAATAAAGAAATCACGCTTAAAGTATAAAATAAGGTTACCCTCATAAAAAGATAAAATAAAGATAATGATTTTTTTTAATTGTTTGGGTAATTATGCGTAAAACCTGTGTAGTAATCCGGTTAATAGCTATGTTAATTACTAAAAACACCTGTGTACGTGGACCCTCGGCGATAGCAATTTTAATTTTTCTCGGAACAAATTTTTTCGTAGCGTTAAATTTCGAATGTTTTTTAAGGAGAACAATTTTAAAATAGCATTTTGGCAAAATAAATATAACTAAATATTTGATATATCCAAA
>JANYBY010000275.1 GCA_025360565.1 Bacteroidota bacterium | reverse complement strand
CCATCAGGTGTATAATATAAACCTGTAAAGTCTTTGCCCTTTTTTACGGTAACTTCATAAAGCTTATCGTGTTCAGGTGTTTTAATTTGTTCAGCGTGATCGAAGGTCCAATCTTTGTATTCCGATTTGGCGAAAGCTTCCATTACTTCTTTAGGTACATCTGCTTTTTCAATTTTTGTTTCCGACTCTATCCATGTGCCATCCGGCTTAGTAGAAAATTCGCAAAACTTTTTTCCTTCCCAAAAATCAGCTTCGTAATTGCCTGCTTTCATTTCCCATTTTTCAACTTTTTGGTTTGGGTGTGTTTTTTTCCAGGTAGCCATTACAGCGGCCGGCACTTCTTTTTCAGTAATATCTTTATCTAACGAAGATTTTTCCTGAGCATTAGAAGTGTTTGTAAATGCAAACGATAATATTACCGCTACAGCAAGTGTTAGTTTTTTCATAGGTTAATAAGTTTAAATTCGGAGCAAATATATTAAAATAAACCGAATGGAAAAGTTTTTTAGTGTGATCAGATTAATACGTTTTTTAATGTGTTTTAGCTGCAAATACCCAAACTTAATTATTTACAGAAACCGAATGTTTTTTTAATTAACTTTAGTTGAAATTGAATGCAAAAAAATAAAACGAATTGAATGAAAAGATCTTTAATTCTTTTTTCAATCTTATGCCTGCCACGTTTAAACGCACAAACCTGGGTACAAATTCCGGATGGTAATTTTGCCTGGTGCTTGCAAGTTAATGTGCCCGGCGCCATGTTGGGCAATTCGCTCAACATTACCAGCACTTTGGTAACAAATACGCATACCCTAAACGCTAATTTTTTTAACGTTTACAGTTTAAGCGGCATTCAATACTTTACATCGCTAACTCATTTATATTGCGCGTGGAATAATTTAACCACTCTGCCTATATTACCTAATTCAATTAAGTATTTAGAGTGCAGGGTAAATCCTTTAAACACACTTCCACCTTTACCCAATTCGCTCACCTACTTAGGTTGTAATTATTCTAATTTAACCACGCTGCCTGCTTTACCAAATTCACTTCAAATTTTATCTTGCATTGGCAGTTCATTAACAAACCTTCCTGTTTTGCCAAATTCACTTCAAATCTTGTTATGCGATTCTAATAATATCAGCTGTTTTCCTGCCTTTCCAAATTCCCTTGTAACTTGTAGTTTAAACTACAATCCATATAATTGTTTACCTAATTGTATTTTACCGGCTATGAATAATTATTCGTCTACACCGCTTTGCCCTCCTAACAATACAAACCATTGCGCTGTTGTTTCAATTAAAGAATTAAACTTAGGAGCTAATACTTTTACCGTTTATCCGAATCCAACAACCGGGCAATTTATAATTGAAACATCAAATACAGAAAAACAAAACCTTCAATTATTTGATTTAAACAGCCGACTTGTGCTTGAGCAAAATATAATCGGCAAAACAATTATTGATGCGGGTAATTTAACCGAAGGTGTTTACAATCTTATAATAAAAAGCAACGAAAGCATTTTAAATAAAAAAATAGTTATTGTAAGGTAGTTGAATACGTATTGCACACCTTTTAATTATGTACTTTTACTTTTTTATTTATGGAAGAAACAAACTTAATATTTGGCATGCGTGCCGTTATTGAAGCATTAAATGCGGGTAAGGACATTGAAAAAATTATTTTACAAAAAGGTTTATCCAACGAGTTATACAACCAATTGCGCCAGGCCTTAAAAGGGCAAACCATTCCCATACAAATTGTACCGCCCGAAAAATTAAAAAGGGTAACCGATTCGCTTACAGGCCCGGGAAGCAAAAATCACCAGGGTGTTGTAGCTTATTTAACCGAAATAACGTATTACAGCGCCGAAGAATTACTCACCAAAGTTTTTGAAAAAGGAAGAATTCCCTTAGTGTTAATTGTGGATAGGGTTACCGATGTGCGCAATTTTGGTGCCATTGCCCGCAGTGCCGAATGCGCGGGGGTCGATTTTATTATTATACCAAGCCGCGGGGCAGCGCAAATTAACGGCGATGCCATTAAAACAAGTGCAGGGGCTTTGCACCGCATAAAAGTGTGCCGCGAAGAAAATTTAAAAAGTGTAATAGACTATTTAAAAGAAAGCGGCTTACAAATAATTGCCTGCCACGAAAAAACCGAAACGCTTATTTACCATGTTGATCTTAAAAAACCCACGGCCGTTATTATGGGCAGCGAAGAAAATGGTATCAGCGGCGAGTATTTAAAACGTAGCCATCATCAGGTAAAAATACCAATGCCCGGCACCATTGCATCATTAAATGTTTCGGTGGCAACCGGCATAGTTTTGTTTGAGGCCGTAAGGCAAAGGTCTTCCTAACCGGCAATTATTTTTATCAAAAAGCCCGCCAACAGCCAATCTAAACAGTTTAGCCTTTACCTTTTTGCACTAAATCTTACATACGTACGTTTAGGGCAATAGCAAAACAATAAGGTGTGTTTAAATACCTGATTTTTGTAATGTGATAATAACTCGCATACAAATAAAAAAAGGATCCGCAAAAATTGCAATTTGTTTTGTTGCATTTTTTATTCTGCTTAATAAAGTTCAGGCACAAAAAACTTTAAGCACCAATGCTAAATTTACATACGTCTCATCAGATATACATGATGGTGAAACTAAAAATATAACTTATAACACGCCGGTTGCTTTCGAATCGGCATTTACTAAAACCAATGGGCCATTTGCATCGTACACGCAAACTTGGAAGGAAAAATATAAAAAAACCGATTCGGTGCAAACTCAATTTTTAAACTCCGCTCCCGTTCTCAATATGCGAACCCTATCCTATTCGCACCGAAATCAAAATTTTAAATCTTCGGTTAAAGGCGTTTCATCCTTGCATGGCCAGGGTAGTGATGTAAAAGTGAAGGGAGAAAAAACCAAAAGAAAAAATAACACGCGTAAAATGAGAATAAACTTAATTACGGAGACGCGGTTGATCAATTAATTTATTTTTAAAAGTATTTGCTAAGGCGTATTACATGCTTTTTTGGGCGCCCCCGCCTGAATTAAAAAATTTCGGCGGGCAGGGGGCGGGCTTTTCGTTACAAGCTGCTCGCTCTTTGTAAAGTTTCGCACTCTAAATAATGTGCTTCCTCCGGTCGCAATTATTTAGCGGCTCAACTAATACAAATCGCTTCGCAGGCTTTCCACTACAATCCCTGGCGCAACTCGGGTTATTGCACCTCGCAAGGCTAACATGCATTTGGCATCAATTTTAAATTCTTATTCCAATAATTGTTACATCATCTACTTGTTCCAGATCTCCGATCCATTCTTTGAATTTTTTGTCGAGAATTTGATGTTGTTGTTTTAGGGGTAAATGCGAATTCGCGATCAGTATTTCTTCCAATTGTTTGTACTTAAATTTTTTTGCTTTTGGTCCGCCAAACTGATCGGGGTAACCATCTGTCATTAAATAAAAAGTATCGCCTTCATTAAAATCTATTGTGTGAGTGGTAAATAGTTTGGGGTTTTCGGTTTTACCAATGGGTTGTTTATCGGCAGTAATTTCTTTTAATTGTTTATTGCATATATACCAAAGCTGATTATTTGCGCCGCTCCATTCTATTTTTTTCTGTTTAAAGTTTACCGATAAAAGCGAAATATCCATTCCATCTTTTACATCTTTACTTCCTTTCGAAAAAGTTTCTAAAACCAATTCGCGTGTTTTATCTAAGATCTCGCCTGTTTTTCTTAAACCAAATTCGTTCACGCTACGGTTCAGTGCATTGCTACAAACCACGCTCACCATGGCGCCCGGCACGCCATGGCCGGTGCTATCGGCGGCGGCAATAAGAAGTACATCCCCTGCTAAATCCTCCCCGAGGGGGAGGACTTTTTTACCTTCTGCCGGTTCCGCCGCCGGTACGTATTCCATCCAATAAAAATCGCCGGCCACAATATCTTTTGGTTT
>JANYBY010000260.1 GCA_025360565.1 Bacteroidota bacterium | reverse complement strand
GCGGATTGGAAAACCTCTCACTCATTCCCGGATGCATTGGTGCCAGCCCAATGCAGAACATTGGCGCTTACGGTGTTGAAATTAAAGAAGTGTTTAAGGAGCTGGAAGCTTATGATATGACAACTGGCGAAAAAAAGATCTTTTCAAAAGAAGATTGTCATTTTGGTTACCGAGAAAGCGTTTTTAAACATGAATTCAAAAATAAATTTATCATCACTTCTGTATCTTACGTTTTAAAAAAGAATTCCAAAGTAAATATTTCGTACGGTGCTATCAGTACCGAATTGGAAGCTGCGGGAATAAAAAATCCTTCCATAAAAGATGTTTCCAACGCGGTGGTAAAAATTCGCGAAAGTAAATTACCAAACCCCGCCGAAATTGGAAACGCGGGAAGTTTTTTTAAAAATCCGGAAGTTACTGCTCAAAAACACAGTGAATTAAAAAGCAGCTTTAAGGATCTTGTATCTTACCCCTTACCTAATGGCGACTTTAAATTGGCGGCGGGCTGGCTGATTGAACAATGCGGTTTAAAAGGCTACGAACATAATGGGGCCGCGGTTCACAGCAAACAAGCGCTTGTGCTTGTAAATAAAAATAATTGCACCGGTAAAGCCGTTTTTGAACTTTCGGGTTATGTTTTACAGAAAGTATTTGATAAATTTGGAGTAACACTGGAGCGAGAGGTAAACATTATTTGAATTTTTTCTGATTTAAAAAATTTCATTAAAACCAAAAACGCAAACATATAGGCAGTTACATTTTTGTACACTCATCTCCTCAAACAAGGTAGGCCGCGGCGCGGGACATTTTAGTTTTCTAAAGTGAATACGAATTATTCCTAAAAAAAATGCTATATTCGTATATAATTGCAATGATAAAATTTGTGTTGATAAAATGATTCGGCGTTATATAAAAGTAGGAGTAAATTCAATTTTACTCCTGTTTACATACTTTAGTTATTCTCAATCCTACTTCTCTAAACGTTTTGATATTGCAGGCCGTATAAACGAAGCTGGTCGTCTTCGTTTCTATAATGATACTTTTTATATTCCTTCAATGGTTTTTGAAACCACAGGACCGATAACAATAAGTACTTGCTTATTAAAAATTTCGAAAACAGGTACAATAATTGAACAAAAGAGATTCAAGCAAATTAATAAAAATTATGAAGGATATACTGATCTTTATATTAGAAATAAAAGAATTTATGTTTCAGGCATAACAAACATAGCCTCAACACCCGCACTACAGTGTGGTTTATACGTTTTTAATCAATCCTGCGATACAGTTTTTACAAAACCATATGGCGATACTAGTTATTATAACGGGGCAGAAAGAATTCAACCCTATTTAAAAACAAAAAATAAAATATTGTTATTTGGATTAACGGATAGCACCTGTGGTCATAACTCCGGTAAACACCGTCCTTTTATACGCGTCGTTGATACGAATGGCGTTTTATATCAAACTAAACTATATTTAACCACAAATGTAAATCGTACTCTTACAAGTTCTGATACTACTCTTAATAAAGGCTATATTTTTTCCGGAGTAGAAAATAGTAAAAATTATATTGTTAAATTAGATAGTAACCTGAATCTGCAATGGGTTAATTATTTTTCAAATAACACCATCAGTGTTTTTAACGGTATAAAAACTTTAAAAAGCGGAAAACATATTATGGCACATTGTAAAACAGATTACGTTTCAGGTGGAGCTTATTTTGACCGTGTAGGATTAACTAAATTAGATACAAACGGAAATATCATTTGGCAAAAATTTTATGGTACAAGCCAAACAAACATTGGTGCCACAGCGGTAAAGGAATTAAAAAACAAGGACTTTATTGTATGTGGTGTACAGCAAGTTGCATATACCCCCTCCGTAAGTCAGGCAATGGGTTTTTTAATGAGGACTGACAGTATGGGCAATTTAAAGTGGTGGCTTAATTATGTTGCAAATGATCCTGTTAAGGATACAATAGCCGATAATTACTTATATGATGTTTTACAAATGCCGGATGGGGGTTTTGCCGCAGCCGGTACTGTATTCGGTACATTTCAATTTAGTACAATTGAACAAAGTTGGTTACTTAGGGTTGATAGCATGGGTTGTCTCGTATCGGGTTGTAATCCTTATGTTGCAGGCATTAAACAAGTAACATTAAATAAGGAAGAGATTAAAATTTATCCTAATCCCTCAAATGGAAAATTATTTATTGAAGGGTCAGATTTTATAGAAGGATCAGAATTAAAAATATGTGATGTTCTCGGCAAAGAACTCAGATCTGAAAAATTAAAAACAGAAAAAACCGAATTAAATATTGCAGAACTGAGCAATGGTATTTATTTTATTAAAGTCATGAAGAATGATAAAGTAGTATTTACGCAAAAATTAATTAAACAATAAAAATAACACCTGATGGTACTCCTGTGTTTGTCAGACAAAATTGTTACTTTGATCTCCTATCCCAATATTGTTTTTTTTAAGCAACTTTAGAGCTTTTCAACTATGAATTTTTTATTTTTATATACCGAGCTCGCCGATTATTTTTTGCATTGCTGCACTCAACTCGCAAAATCGGGAACAGTACATATTATCCGCTGGCCGGTAAACAAAGAAGCGCCTTTTAAATTTCAGTTTCCCGAAAACATTAAAGTTTACGATAAGGACAAATATGATCTAACGCAATTACAAAAATTGATCGCTGACATTCATCCAAATATAATTATTTGCAGCGGGTGGATAGATAAAGATTATTTAAAACTGGTAAAACCTTATTTCAAAAAGATCCCTACCGTTTTAACCTGCGATACGCATTGGACAGGTTCTTTAAAACAAAAGCTGGCAACGTTTTTAAGTCCTTTCTTTTTACTGAATAAATTTTCTCACGCATGGGTTCCGGGATCGCCGCAGGAAAAATATGTAAAAAATTTAGGTTTTAGATCAGACAAAATAAAAACCAATTATTATTGCTGCGATCTACCGAAATTCAATTCCATATTCGAAAAACAATTTCCAAAAAAACAAAACTCTTTTCCAAAACGATTTTTATATGTTGGCCGTTATTACGATTTTAAAGGAATTACTGACTTGTGGGAGGCCTTTAAACAATTGCAAAATGATGTGCCGAACGAATGGGAATTGTGGTGTTTGGGGGCAGGAGATATAAAACCCGTCGAACATCCCAAAATTAAACATTTCGGATTTGTTCAGCCTTCGGAACTGGAACCTATTTTAGAAAACACCGGGGTTTTTATTTTACCCAGTCGCTTTGAGCCATGGGGCGTGGTTGTACAGGAGTATGCCGCTGCAGGATTTCCGATGTTATTAAGCAAAAATGTAGGTGCAAAAGAGGCTTTTTTAGCTGAAGCAGGCAATGGCTGGTCTTTTAAAGCAGAAAACGTCGAAGAAATAAGGGACTTAATGAAAAAAATTATATATTTAAATGGTGAAGAATTAATTAAAATGGCAGCTAACGGTCACGCCTTAGCTCAAAAAGTTAATTCTGCCGATTGGGCAAAAACTATTACAGATATTATTCATGAACACTGGAAACATTAAAATTTTAGTTACCGGAGGTGCCGGAAATATTGGCAGCGCTCTGATTGAAAAACTTATTTCGAACGAAAAGAATTTTGTCATTATCCTCGATAATTTATCAACCGGGTTTATTTACAAACTTCCTTCAGAAGCGAATAAGAACTGGAAATTTATTAAGGCCGATGTAAATAATCTCTATGATATTTCAACGGTAATGCACTCCTATAATTTTGATTATGTATTTCATTTAGCCGCCGTTGTTGGCGTTCAGCGTACACAGGAAAATCCGATCAGCGTTTTAAATGATATTGAAGGGATCAAAAATATTTTAAATCTTTCTAAAAATTCATCAGTTAAGCACGTATACTTTGCATCAAGCTCTGAGGTGTATGGCGAGCCTGTTGAGCTTCCGCAAAACGAACACCGCACACCTCTTAATTCACGAGTACCTTACGCGGTTGTAAAAAATGTGGGCGAATGTTTTTTCAGAAGTTATTGGCAGGAATTTCATTTG
>JANYBY010000219.1 GCA_025360565.1 Bacteroidota bacterium | reverse complement strand
TTCCGAAACTCATTTTTACCTCGAGTTTAAATTTCTCACCCGAGCGTAACGCGCGCACATCAACAATGCGCTGCATGCCGCCCACGTAAGAGAAGGCAACCTGACAAGCGGTATCAGAATAAACATTGATAGAGAAAAAGCCGTTCTCATTGGTCAATACAGTGCCTTGCTTTTTAAGCACCTGAACGTTTACCCCATCAATGGGTTTGCCTGTGGAGTCGGTTACAGTTCCATAAATGTTTGCGGGTTTTTGTGCATGAACCAACATTGGGTTCAACCCAAAAAAAACAAACAAAAAAAACAATGCCCCGAGTGTTCTAATTGAAATAGGTATATGCTTTCGTAATTTTAAATTCAACTCAAGGGTAACGGTTAATGCATGGATGTAGTATTTGGGCGCATTTGTTTAAGCGCTTGTATGGTTTGAGAAGGTTTGTCTGATGCAAAAACATAATTGCCTGCAACCAACACATCGGCACCGGCGGAAAGCAACTGCGGACCGGTAATTTCATTCACTCCTCCATCAATTTCAATCAAACAATTCGCATTTGCCTTAAGAATCATTTCTTTTAATTCAGCACATTTTATATAGGTATGTTTGATGAATTTTTGTCCGCCAAAACCCGGGTTCACGCTCATTAAACAAACAAGGTCAATATCCGCGATCACATTTTCAAGCAAACTTATATTTGTGTGCGGATTAATGGCCACACCCGCTTTCATGCCATGACTTTTTATATTTTGAATATTTCGGTGTAAATGCGGACAAGCTTCAATGTGTACACTTAACAGATCTGCCCCCGCTTCTTTAAACGCTTGTGTATATTTATCCGGCTCAACGATCATCAAATGAACATCCAACGGTTTTTTTGCGAATTTTTTCAGCGCTTTAATTACCGGAAATCCAAACGAAATATTGGGAACAAAAACGCCGTCCATCACATCCACATGAAACCAATCGGCTTCGCTGTTATTGATCATTTCAATATCCGCTTCCAAATTCGCGAAATTGGCTGATAAAACGGATGGAGCTATTATTGCCATATTAAAATTTTTATAAAGTTAATTATTTTTCTTTTTGCCACAAAAACTCAAAGTCACATAGATTCACTAATTATATTCTGATTTTTGTGAAACTTAGTGTTCCGGTGCCTTTGTGGCAATTAATTATATAGCAAACGAAAGCTTACAACGCTCATCTTTTAAAATACCGTGATTTACATTTTCTTCCAGCATGGTGCGCACCATTCTTAATTGCTCTTTGTATGGGCCGTGCAGTTCCTTACGTTTCATGGCTTCCACAAACCTTCTCGCCTCCTCCTTTGTATCAATAATTAGTCCCGGAACCTTTGTGGGTTTTCCATGATCGTCCTTTGCCACCATTGTAAAATAGGAGGTATTAGTATGTTTTACCGTGCCCTCTTTAAAGTTTTCGGCTATTACCTTAATGCCTATTACCATGGATGAATTTCCCACATAGTTAACCGAAGCGCTCATAGATACCATTTCGCCTACCTCAACAGGCTGTAAAAAATCAACATTTTCAACCGAAACCGTTACACAATAAGTACCTGCATGCTTAGATGCGCAAGCATAGGCAACCTTATCCATTAACGAGAGTAAAATACCGCCGTGAATTTTTCCGCCAAAATTGGCGTAAGCCGGTATCATTAATTCGGTTAACGTTGTTCTTGAATAGCTTATTTGTCTGAATTTGTCGTCCGTCATATTACTTGTTATTTAAGGATAATTATTGGTATTATAAACATAGTAAATATATTGCATTACATTCAAAAATACTCTAAATTTACCTCGCTACAATTAAAAATTATTATGGAGGTTAAAGAATTAAAAGATATTGATCTGTCAAAAAATCCGGTTATTGCACAAATGATGCTGAATAACCATGAGCAAATTGTTTTTTGTAACGATAATGCTACCGGTTTAAGGGCCATTGTTGCCATTCACAATACAGTGCTGGGACCCTCGCTGGGCGGTACACGCATGTGGAATTACAATAATGAAATGGAAGCGTTAACGGATGTGCTACGTTTATCGCGCGGCATGACGTATAAATCTTCGGTGGCGGGATTAAATTTGGGCGGTGGCAAAGCGGTAATTATTGGCGATGCTAAAAAAATAAAAAGTGAAGCCTTGCTTCGCCGTTTCGGAAAGTTTATTGACAGTCTTGGCGGAAAATATATTACTGCCGAAGATGTTGCTATGAGCAGCCGCGATATGGAAATAATTAAAATGGAAACCGACCATGTGAGTGGTTTACCCGAAAATATGGGAGGCAGCGGCGACCCTAGTCCTGTTACGGCTTACGGCGTGTATGTTAGCATGAAAGCTTCTGCAAAAGAAGTTTGGGGTAGCGATAGTTTAGCCGGAAAAAAAGTATTGGTACAAGGCATTGGTCATGTTGGCGAAGTTTTAGTGAGCCACTTAACCAAAGAAGGCGCAAAAATTTATATTAATGATATTAGCGAAGATCGTTTAAAAGCGGTTGCAGCCCAATACAAAGCCGAAGTAGTAGCGGCCGATAAAATGTTTAATTTGGATATTGATATTTACGCACCTTGTGCCTTGGGAGCTACTGTTAACGACGATACCTTAGGAAAATTAAAATGTAAAATTATTTGCGGTGCCGCCAACAACCAATTGGCAAATGAAGTTATTCATGGCGAAGCAGTAGGCAAACAAGGTATTTTATACGCGCCTGATTTTGTGGTGAACGCCGGCGGTATTATTAATGTATATTACGAATTAGAAGGTTATAACAGAGAACGCGCTTTAGCACACGCCGAAAAAATTTATGATACTACTTTTAATATTTTTCAATTAGCAAAAAAAGAGGGTATTCCAAATTATCTGGCGGCTAATCGTATTGCAGAACACAGGATTGAAGCCATTGCACGGATAAATGCGGTACTTTAGAACCGAGGCAAGAGTCAAGACTTAAGAGACACAAGAAGAGAGACATTTTTAAGCACATAGAACCAGGAACAAGAAACCCTCCTTCGCTAAAACTTCGGAGGATAAACAAGAAATAAAAAATGCTCAACAGACGCTTCTTAAGAATAAAAGTAATGCAAGCTTTGTATTCGTACTTTCAGCACGAAAAGGCCGATGCAAAACATTTTGAAAAAGAACTTTTTAAAAGCATTGATAAACTTTACGAATTGTATTTATTAATGATTTTGCTCTTCAACGATCTGCAGCACGTGGCTTTGGTGAGTATTGACGATAATAAGAATAAACGTTTGCCAAATAAGGAAGATCTTAATCCGAATTTAAAATTTGTAAATAATTTATTACTGCAAAGCATTTCACAAAATAAGGACCTGAAAAAACAAGTTGAAAAAAGAAAACTCTCCTGGCAAAATGATTTTGATGTTGTACGAAAATTGTACAGCGAAATAAAAAACGGCGAATTGTACAAAGATTATATTGCCGAATCTGAGAATACAATTGCCGGCGACAGGGATTTTTTGATCGCTGTTATTACCGAACATTTAAGTCAGAACGAAGTATTAACTTCTTTATTTGAAGAAAGAAATATGCATTGGGTGGATGATAGTTTTGTGGCCTTTAATTCGGTGATCCGTAATTTTGAAGCCTTTGAAGGGGAATATACGTTGATGCCGCTTTTAAAAGATGAAAAAGACGACATGGAATTTATGGAAATACTTTTTTCGAAAACTATCCTTTACCGTAAAGACCTTGAAGAACTGATTGACCGCCACACACAAAACTGGGAAATAGAACGCATTGCCAACATGGATATGCTTTTGATGGAAATGGCTTTAACCGAAATTATGCATGTGCCAAACGTGCCGGTAAAAGCATCTTTGAACGAATACATCGACATTAGTAAAGAATACAGCACGCCTAACAGCAAAACTTTTGTGAACGGAGTTTTAGATAAAGTTATTGCAGAATTAAAACGCGATAATAAAATTGTGAAATCAGGAAGAGGGTTGAAGGATAGTTAGTCTCTCAGTATTGAGTAGAGAGAATTG
>JANYBY010000215.1 GCA_025360565.1 Bacteroidota bacterium | reverse complement strand
ATTCGGCAAAACCTAGCAGATCTTCTCGACTCATCAATCAAAAAATTCCTCAGTAATTTCAACTAATGTATTATCTCTAAAATCAGTTAGGCTTCCTTTTTGCGTTTTAATCTCGCCTTTAATATCTGTTGTTTTTTTTGTTTTTAGATCAACCACTTTTACGCCAATACTATGTTTGTTGCCCGCCGCGTAATAGGTATCATAAATAATATATTTAAAATTATCGTTTTCAAAATATAAATAATTCAGATCCATGCCTTCGTTTTGCGCTCCGCCCCCGCGCATATAAAAGGAATATTTAAATTTTTTAAAACTCGACTTTGTTTTTTCCGGAAATTCAAATTCAATTTTATTTGACGTGCCAAAGCGATAAATCAAATAATTATTGGACGAATCTTTTGCCACAATAACTTGTTTGCTGCTTTTGGTTTTGAAGGAATAAAGTTTGGTTTCGTTTTTTAATAAAAGGCCTTGGCCGGACATATGTAAAGAAAATAGGGCGAAAAATATAATTTGTAAAGATTTGGATTTCAACACAGAGGCGCGAGGGGCGCGGAGACATAGGGTAAAAAAAATTTTCTCTGCAACACTGTACCTCTTAAACGCTGTATTAAAAAATAAAAATTTCATCAGCTCAAAAACCCGTTAATGTGCGCGCAAACCTCCGGCACATGTTCTAAATTCAACGTGTGGCCCGCGTTCGGGATCACAATAAATTTTGAGTGTTTAATTTTTAAATGCATTTCGTGGGCAAGATGAACAGGAAGTAAAAGATCTTTTTCGCCTTGAATAATTAAAGTTGGAACAGTAATTTTTGTGAGCTCTTCTAAATAATCTTTTCGTTCTTTGGTGGCGCGCATTAATTTAAAAATAGACTCTTTGCTTTGGTGCAATTCTTTTCGCGCCTCTTTCATAATGTCGATCGGGATGAGCGGATTGGCAAAATATTTTTCGCTTAGCACACTTGGCAGCATAATATCGAGCATCAGCGGATAACCGCCAATTTCTAAAGCCCGCCACCAGCTTAATTCAATGGCATTGTAATACGCGGTTTTATGCGCGAAGGTGGAGATTAGAACTAATTTATTTATTTTTTTTGGAAATAATACAGCCAAATGCTGCGCTACCAAACTGCCGTAAGATAGGCCAATAACAATGGCGTTTGCAATATTCTCATTATTTAAAACCGATCTTACATCATTCGCGTGCTGGTCAAATGTGCGCCATTCGGCATTGGTTTCGCTTTGTCCCTGAAAAATAAGATCCATTAAAATGATCTTATATTTCTCTTTAAAATAAGGCACCGTAAAAAACCAGGAAAGAGTGGATTGCGTTAAACCATTCAAAAAAATAATAGTTTCAGTAGCGTTAATATTGCCTTGCACTTCGTAATAAAGGCTCAGGTTATCGGATGTTTTACAATTCATAATTTTTTGCGGATCATTTTGCCGCGGATTTCACAGGGTTAGGCAGATAAAGCTAAATTACATTTAGTCTCAATTCTCAGTACTCTATACCCAATACTAATAGGTCAAATTCACTTTATTTTTTGTAACAGATAACTTCGCTTTTTTACCAAGGTAAATCGCCCTGTTATCATCAATATGCCCCGCAGGAAAATTAAAGCATACCGGAAATTTATATTCTTTCACCGTGTCTAAAATTATTTGTTCGGCGGTTTTTCCAAACGGAATAGCATTGTCTTTCATTGCTGACATTCCGCCAACGATCAGTCCTTTTAACTGTTTTAATTTTCCGCTCCGTTTTAATTGCATCATCATCCGGTCAATGTGATAAAGGTATTCGTCCAGATCTTCAAGAAATAAAATTTTGTTTTTTGTATCAATATCGTCAACACTGCCGCTAACTGCGTAAAGCAAGGATAAATTTCCACCCACAATTTCCGCATCAGCACCGCCGTTTCGGTTTAAATTATGTAAAGGAATATCATATTTTATTTTTTCGCCAAACAATAAGTGTTTTAAAGATAAAGTGGCTTCTTTATTTTTTAAAAACTGAAAAGCCATGGTACCATGAATAGAAACTAATTTTAAATTGTGAAAACGATTATGCAAAACAGTAACATCACTATAACCAATAAACCACTTCGGATTTTTTTTGATGGCATTAAAATTAATTTTATCAATAATACGAACGGTGCCATAACCTCCGCCGGTTACCAGTATGGCTTTGGCGCTTTTGTGGTTAATGGCCCATTGCAGATCTTCAGCGCGTTCTAAGTCGCTTCCCGCAAATTGATCTTGTGCTTTAAAAACATTTGCCCCCAGCTCAACTTTTAATCCCCACTCATTTAAAATATCAAGAGCAGGCTGAATTTGTTCAAGCGAAGTTTTACGTGCTGTAGCAATAATAAGAACAAGGTCTCCCGGCTTTAAATATGCTGGCACCTTATTCATTAATGTTTCTTTTTATGCTTTTTATTTAAACGTTCCGCTTTTTTTTCGTGAAAAGCAATGTTGCTTAAATTCTCTTTATATTTTTTGCGAACAGGTTCGTTTGGCACATGCACATGATACCACAATTCGCCTGTTTTAATACGGTAGATCTGCATTTCGGAAACTTTGAATTTTTCTGCGATCTGTTTAAACGTTAATTTCCGTTTCGGATCCCAAATTAATTTTTTTACTTCTAAAATTGTTTTCTCGTTAAATACTTTAGCGGTATAACTTTTGGTAATGGCGCGTTTTTTGCGCGACTCAACAGAATTGGGGCTAAAGGTAACATGGTGTTTATGTTCATCGGCCGTTGCCCATTTTAAATTACTTGGTTTATTATTTAAGTAATTATGATCTTTTCGGATAATAAATGTGTGTTTAGGCGATGATTTTTTTACAAAAGCCTTTGCAACTTCTCTGTAAACGAAAAGAGCTTTGCTTTTTCCGTTTATTTTATAATTGTAGCGGTAGCCGCCATCCTGCGGTTTAAAGGTCCTTACTTCAACTTTACCGTTGCTGTGCTTCACGCCAAATCGCCCGTGGCTGGATACCGCGTAAGATACGCTTGGTTTTTTCCCTGTAAACGGAATTAATTTCCATACTTCTTTTTTACTGCTCATTTTTATTTTTTTAAGTTATTATATCAACTCTTAATATTATCTTTACGCTAAAGTAGTAAAATAGAATACAATTAGCAAACCGCAACAATTTTTTTTAAACAAACTAACGGTTCGCATTATAGTAATTTAAATGGCATCTCAATTTAAAAGAACTCTGGTAACCGCCGCGTTGCCCTATGCTAACGGCCCCGTGCACATTGGCCATTTGGCAGGCTGTTATTTACCTGCAGATATTTACGTTAGATATTTAAGAAGTATTGGGCACGATGTAAAATATATTTGCGGCAGTGATGAGCATGGCGTGCCCATTACCATAAAAGCAAAGTTGGAGGGCACCACACCGCAAGCCGTTGTAGATAAATACCATAAAATAATGGGCGATGCCTTTAAAGAATTTGGTATTTCGTTCGATATTTATTCAAGAACTTCTTCAAAAATACATCATCAAACAGCATCCGATTTTTTTAAAACTCTTTATGAAAAAGGAAGTTTTACCGAGCAGGTTACCGAACAATATTACGATGAAAGCGCGCAACAATTTTTGGCCGACCGTTATATTGTGGGCACTTGCCCCAAATGCAAAAACCCGAATGCCTACGGCGATCAATGCGAAAATTGCGGCTCATCTTTAAATGCAACTGATCTTATTGAACCAAGGTCGACGCTAAGCGGAAGCAAACCGGTTTTAAAACAAACTAAAAATTGGTTTTTACCCTTAGATAAATTGCAGCCAAAAATAAAAGCCTATATCGAAAAACACGCTGATTGGAAACCTAATGTTTACGGGCAATGTAAAAGTTGGTTAGATAGCGGCGACGGATTACAGCCCCGCGCCATGACCCGCGACCTCGATTGGGGCGTGCCTGTGCCGGTAAAAGGAGCCGACGGCAAGGTGCTGTACGTTTGGTTCGACGCGCCCATCGGTTATATTTCGGCCACAAAAGAATTATTGCCCGACAGCTGGGAAAATTATTGGAAAAAAGAAGATTCACGATTGATCCATTTTATAGGAAAGGATAATATTGTTTTTCATTGCATTATTTTTCCGGCCATGTTAATGGAACACGGCGAATTTATTTTAGCGGATAATGTGCCCGCGAATGAATTTTTAAATTTAGAAGGCGATAAGATTTCTACTTCGCGCAATTGGGCCGTTTGGCTGCACGAATATCTTTTAGAATTTAAAGATAAACAAGACGCGTTACGTTATACCTTATGCGCGAACGCCCCCGAAGCAAAGGACAACGATTTTACATGGAAAGATTTTCAAACAAAAAATAACAGTGAGCTGGTTGCCATTTTTGGGAATTTTATAAATCGCACAGTTGTGTTAACGCATAAATTTTACGAAGGAAAAGTGCCTCCTGCAAATACATACGCGAAAGAAGACCTTATTGTTCTGGCTGAGCTTGCTAACGCTCCAGATAAAATTGCAAAGGCCATTGAACAATTTAAATTCAGGGAAGCAATTACCGAGTGGATGAATGTGGCAAGGATCGGAAATAAATATTTAGCTGAGACGGAACCCTGGAAATTAATTAAAACAGACGAAGAGCGGGTAAAAACCATTATGAATATTGCTTTGCAAATTTCGTGTAATCTGGCCATTTTAGCCGAACCTTTTCTGCCGTTCACCTCAAAAAAATTATTTGGCCTATTAAACATTGTACCTTTAAAGTGGCCTGCGGCAAAGCATACAGGTAATGTAGCGCAGGGGCATTTAATACATAAAGAAGAATTGTTGTTTGATAAGATAGAAGACTCGGAAATTGAATTGCAGTTAAATAAGTTGCAAAAAAGTAAGGAAGCAAATGTGTCAGCAAAAAAAGCCGCGCCTGTAAAACCCGAAACAACATTTGATGATTTTGTAAAAATGGATATTCGGATAGCAACCATTTTAGAAGCGGAAGTGGTGCCGAAAACAGATAAACTTTTAAAATTGAAATTAGATACCGGTGTGGATGTGAGAACAGTTGTGAGCGGCATAGCGGCGTATTACAAACCCGAAGATATTATCGGGCAAAAAGTGATGATGCTGGCAAACCTTGCCCCGCGCAAGATAAAGGGCATTGAAAGTCAGGGCATGATATTGATGGCAGAAAACGCGAAAGGCGAATTGAGTTTTGTTACACCAACTAAAACCGAAATAGAAAATGGCTCAGCTGTTAAATAGAATATTTTTATTTATTCTTATCTTATCTTTTCAGAATATTTTTTCTCAAATTGAGAAGAACGTTTATAATAGCGATGATTATAAAGACAAAAAGCAGTTTGATAAATTCATGAAGAGGAGAAAGGTGATTGGCGGATGGCAGATAAATCAACTAAAGACCGGGGCATTGGTTGTGAAATTGAAGACCGGACGAACACTTATAAATGAATTGTATAAGGCCGGCAATACCGAAATGGCGAATGATAAGAAATTGGAAATGTTCATCGTTAATAAAAATATAATGATGGCCTATAGGGATAATTACAATTTTGGAAAAGTTTATTTTATTTACAGCTCGGCAAACGACAGTTTGATGAGCGGCGCGAGAAAAGGAATTTTTTTGGATACCAACTTAACCGTTGACCCTACAATTGAAATTAAAGAAAACTTTTATTTAGTAGCCGAAAGCGATAACATTTACAATTCATCTATAGGCTTTATTCCGGAAGATTCAGCAAGAAAGGTAAAAGAACATGGAAATCCAAGTGGGCAGGTGGTAGATATTGTGGTGAAAAATAAATACGGCCACCAATTAAAAAAACCTTTTCCGTACGAATGCGGTTATGGTTTTGGCAGCACGGCATACGTTATACCAGGGTTAAAATTTATACCGGTACATTATATGATAACGGATTCTAAAATAGATTATAAGATTGACAAGACGCAACTAATAGATTATAAAAATAATCCAAAAAAGGAATTTAAAAAATCGCCGGCCGGGACAAAAACATTTTCGCTCGAAAAGTCCAACAGTTATGAGGTCTTTTCATCAAAAGTTACACGGTTTAACGATAATTTATTTTATTATTATAAAGGCTGCCCTAAACCTGAAATGGATAAAATAGATAAGGAGATCCTTCCTTTTTTGTACTAGCTGTTTTCGTGAACAGATTTTCCGTTAAAGTTTTGTAAGTTTTTCAAGGGTACGCGTTATGTATTTGTCGTGGGGCAGTAATGCGGTTTGAATGCGTTTGGCGTAAAGAATTGAGTCTAGGATCTCCTTTTGTTTTTCGTCAACTAAGTCCTTTTGGTGTGTTATAATAATGTTTTTCTTTTTATTTTGCCGCAGGCTCCTGAAAATAAAGAATGAAAAAATTGTAACAATAAATAGGCCTGAAATCACAGAATATATAATTAAACGTTGACGTTTAGAATTTTCCTCAGCCTTTAATTCAATTTTTTCCTTATCGGCTTTTGACAAGGCCATTATTTCAATTTCTTTTTTGTCGTATTCGTACTGAAGCTGTGATCTAATGGCCGTTTTTTTATTTGTTACATTTGTAATGCTATCCCTCATTAAAATAAACAACTCATAATTCTCCAAAGCTTTTTGGTAATTACCAAGCTTTTTGTAGATAATATTTAATTGTTCGGCCGACCTTTTTATTACTTCAACGTATCCTATTTCTTTCGAAAGTTCCAATGACCGCAAACAGTTCTCCAGCGCTTCTTTATATTTTTTTTCCTTCGTGCTAAAAACCCCCAAGTTGTTTAAGGCAAACGCCACCCCCTTTTTATCACCCCTTTCTTCATATATTTTTAAACTTTTATTTACATACTCTCTTGCTAAACCAATATTTCCCTGATAATCGTATATAACACCAATATTTCCTAATGTTGTGGCAATCACATTAATTTCATTTATTTCTTCGGCAAGTTTTAAGCCTTTTAGATAGCACTCCAATGCTTTTGGAATATTACCAATGGCTTTATATAATACACCAACACTTGTATAGGCATTTGCTATCCCGATCTTGTTACCTCTTTCTTCCTGTATTTTTAAACATTTATTCATGTATTCAAGCGCTTTTTTATTATCACCTTGCCCCCTATAAACGATCGCTAAAAAACTTAAGGCACTTGCAATAGAAGCTTTGTTATTAGCGCTTTCGGCCCATTTTAAATTTTTTGCAGAATACTCAAGAGATTTTGCAATATTACCTTGATCATTATAAATGGATGCAAGGTTACTCAACGAAGAAGACATATCGCTCCCGGCACCAATTTCTTCCTGTATTTTTAAAGCCCTCTCAATATAGTCGATCGCCTTAGCATTATTACCCGAATTAATTTCAATAAAACCAATATTACCGAGTGTTGCAGCGAAATGTTTTAAATAAAAATTTTGTAAAGGGTCACCCGGTTTAATATCTTTTAGTTTTGATTCAGCAAGTTTATTTAATTCTTGATTATGGCCGGGCCACTCTTGTTCACTCGTATTGTTTGCTAAATAAGATAGAATATTGCACTTGGTTGTATCGTCCTTTGTATTTTTAAGAGCAAGTTTAAGTGAATCTATATTTTGAGCTCGCCAGGCAAGTGAAATAAAGATGAAAAGTATGTAAAAAAAAATTTTCAGATTCGGCAAAATAGTTGGGCGAAAAAAAGGGTATATAAAAAAGGGCGTTTCACTAAATATAAATATAGGAAAAAAACAAGGTTAATCTAATTCACAATATTTTTGCATATAAGAGCCTATTTACCTATTTTTGCCCTCCGTTTATTTCAACGGCTCCTATAGCTCAGCTGGTTAGAGCATCAGACTCATAATCTGAGGGTCCCTGGATCGTGCCCAGGTGGGAGCACCAAGAATCCCTGAATTTTTTCGGGGTTTTTTTATTCAAAAAATGAATTGTTGTTACATATTATTTAGCAAAAAATTGAAGAGGCATTACATTGGTGCTTGCCAAAACGATCTTGAATCTCGAATCGCTAAACACAATTTACATGAATATGGTGACCATCGCTTTACAGCAAAGACGGATGATTGGGAACTATTTTTACATATTGAATGTTCATCTTATTCACAAGCGTTAAAAATTGAAAAATACATTAAATCAATGAAAAGCTCAATTTATATCAAAAACCTGACTCTATATCCTGAAATCGGTTTAAAATTAAAGGAGAAATTTGCCGTTAGAGCATCAGACTCCCCCGATAGCTATCGGGGCTGAGGGTCCCTGGATCGTGCCCAGGTGGGAGCACCAAGAATCCCCGAATTTTTTCGGGGCTTTTTTATTCAAAAAATTCTCACGACTTTAGGGAAGCTGAATGAAACACATTAAAAACATCATATTCGACCTTGGCGGTGTTATTATAAACTTAGATGTAAAAAAAACCATCGAAGAGTTTAATAAACTCAGCCATGTGCCTTTTGAAAATATTTATACACAAGCCAAACAAAGTGAATTATTTAACGACTTTGATAAAGGAAAAATTTCAGGCGATAAATTTTTTAAAAAAATAAAACAAGAGATCAATTATAAAGGCAACGAGATTTCGCTGCTCTATGCCTGGAACGCCATGCTGCTGGATGTACCCGAGGAACGTTTGGATACCTTGGTGGATGCCAAACAAAATTACAACACCTTTTTATTGAGTAATACCAACGAGGTGCACATTGCCGATTTCGAATATAATTTGTACCATATACACGGCGTTAAAAATTTTGAAGATTATTTTGACAGAACTTATTACTCCTGCCGAGTGGGAATGCGTAAACCCGATAAGGAAATTTTTGAATTAGTATTGAATGAAAATAAATTAGATCCAAAAGAAACTGTTTTTATTGATGACTCCATTCAGCATGTGCAGGGTGCCGGCGCCCTTGGTATTAACGCCTATTTGCTTCCAAAAAACATGGAAGTGGATGAATTGCTGAAACAGCTTAAGCTCCTATAAGTAAAACCAAATAAGGTATATAATTTGCGCCAATAAACTATTTAGTCGGCCATCAAAAACTCTTAAGAAACTGTTTCTAAGGAGATTTAATAAGAATCTGTCTGTTTTATTCTGCCGTAAATTTTTCAAGTCGCAATAAAAACCGGCATTTTTTTACGAAAACTCAGGCGTAATGCTGCGCC
>JANYBY010000187.1 GCA_025360565.1 Bacteroidota bacterium | reverse complement strand
AATGGTATCCCAAAAGGCAATGTCTCCGGACTTCATTTCTGAAATACATTGTTTGGTGATCTTTTTATGTTTCGTTTCGTCAAAGGGATCGATGTTAAGTGCCAGGCTAAAGTAATGGTGATTGTATGTGTAAAAGTGCTTTAATTTATTTTCTTTCTTTAGAAAATTAATGCCGTCAATTATCGCGAGCTGGTCTTTTCTCAATCCCATATCATCCTTCCATTGTATGGCAGCGGGGTTCGGAGTAAGCGGAAAAATGACAATGTAAATGATCAGTAGAGTTTCAAGAATTAATTGCTGCTTTTGTTTATTTCTAAAAAGTAATTCGGGAATAATATTAAAACCGTAAAGAGCGATCATAGCGGCAATAGGCATTACGCCAATCATCACCCGTTTTAATCCGGCCGAATTAAAAATACCCAGGAACCAAAACAAACTGTGTGCTAAAAAAAAAGCGCCTAAAGCGAAGAATAAAAGTACAAGCTCTTCCGCGTTTATTTTCTTATTGATAATTTTTACACCCATTGTAATTAAACCGATCCAGAATAAAATATAGATAGGCACTCCAACAACATATATATATTGCTCGGCAAAATGGGTGATGGGCCCACTGCCATAGACACTGCCTGTTGTGGCATAAGGAATTTTGGTAAATACCCATAACAGATCGTGATAAACAAAATATCCCGCCAAGGCATAACAGATGGAACCCGTAAGTAAAACCGGAATTACGCGCCACGCTTTTTTAACGATAAAAAATAAAATAAAAATGCCTAAAATAATTAATCCTTCTGAGCGAACGTAAGGCAGAAAAGAGATAAGCACACTTGCTGTGAAATATTTTTGTTTGCTACAAAGGTAAATGCCTGCAATAGTAAAGAGCGCGAACAAGGGCTCTGTTAATCCCGAAAATGTAAGAATGTAATTGAGTGGTGAAAAAATAAGAATAATAACTGCAACGATTGCGTTCTTTAATTTTAATTCTTCGGCGGTTTTGTAAGTGTAAAAAATAGTGAGGAGCGAAACAAGGGTATTAAAGATCTTTACACCATTAAATCCTAGTTGGGCAAAGGGCGAGGCAAGCAACACAAACACGGGTTTGGCCCAATGGTCAAAATAGAGAGCGGGATGTTGAGGTGCGTAACGGGCAAATAAATAATGTACAATACTGTCGTCAGCGCCACAGGTTCCGTTAAAATAAATTATTGTGAATGCGCAAATTGCCGCGTAAAACAGAAGAATAAAATAGATAAGGTTTTTCTTCATTAAAGAATGACGTTCCGCTAAAGATACAAAAATAAAAGAAGAGCGTTTTTTAATGCTTGAATTTAAAAACAACAAAGAATAAAAACAACACCGGCAAAGAACTTAGAAGCATGCCCCAATAACCTTTGGGGTATTTTTCTTCTTCGTAATAATAGCGTGAGTTTAAAAAAATATTTGTTCCTGAAATAATAAAACCAATAATGGATAAAGCAATTCCGAATTTCATATATTGAATGCGATAAATGCAAAGAGTAGCTAAAATGCCTATCGCTATTGAAAGATAACCGAGTAATTTGTATAAGGCCCGGTGCGACATTATTCCACAAAATAAGTAAGAAGCCTGCGGCGTAATTTAGCGGCGTATGTCTGGTACTGCCAATCGCTGTGGTTATTTGTGGCGTTAATACATTTACCGAATTGTTTAACGCGGTATTTCATTTCTTCGTTCAAGAGATTAAATAATTCAAAAGCTTCGTCAAAATCAGAAGCATTATCTTTAATACGCGCAAAATGGTCTTCCAAACTTTCATCCAGAACCACCTGCGGTTTCAATCCTTTTCGCAATGCCATTGTATACCTGTCGCGTACTATAAACGACTCGGCACTTGAATTTAAAAAGCGTTCTTTAATTTCAGGTGGCAGATCGTAATCGTTAACTAATTCGTAATCCCACTCATCTTTATAACGGTGCTCCAAATATAAATGCGGGGCAACAAACACATGTTTCCAGTCAATGGGATATTGCCATAAATTGAACCTGCGCGAATTATTTCCAAGATCAATGATCTTAAATGTTTTTTTATTTGGCAACACACGGCTACCCCGGCCTATCATTTGATGGTACAGCGTTAATGATTTTGTTGCGCGGTTAAGCATAATTGTTTCCACTTCGGGCTCATCAAAACCTGTTGTTAAAATACTTACCGAGGTTAAAATGCCGTTTTTTGTTTTTCTAAACCATTCCAAAGTCTCGGCTCTGTCTTTATCACTAAAGGTGCTGTCCAAATGGCGCACAGGCAAACCTTTTTTCTTAAATGTTTCATAAACAGCAATGCTGGTTAAAATACCGGCGTTAAAGATCAATGTTTTTGTGCCCTTGCCAATTTCTTCATACGCATCAATTATTTTACTTTGCATAATGGCTTGGGTGTACAGCATTTCGTGAGAACCAACTGTAAATTCGCCATTGTTCCCCACGCGCAAAGAGCTAAGGTTAACATCAAAACTATAAGTTTGTCCTTCGCATAAATAACCTTGTTCAATTAGGGTTGAAATACTTTCGCCCACAATTAAATCGCTGTAAGTTTGATAAAGCGGTAATTTTTTATTGCTGCTCAATGGCGTTGCGGTAACGCCTAAAATATTTACATCATTAAAATAATGAAAAATTTTCCGGAACGAGTTGTTGTGCGCTTCATCCACGATCACTAAACCAATATCTTCCAAAAACTGGTCGTTTTCCTGCAAGCGGTTATTTAATGTTTCAACAAGGGCGGTAAAACTTTGGTAATGGCTTTGCTGAGGCAATTGTTTTACCTCGCTGTTTATTACTTTATTATTAATACCCAATTCTGCAAGTACATCCGATGTTTGTTTGCTTAACTCAATACGGTGCGTTAAAATTAAAACCTTACGGTTAAATTTTTCCATATAGCGTTTAGCGATCTCGCTAAAAATAATGGTTTTGCCGCCGCCTGTTGGTAATTGAAATAAAAGATTGGCGTTCTTAGGAAGTTCAACCAGGCGATTAAATATATTATTTACAGCTTGCTCCTGAAAGGGATAAAGCTTACGCGGTTCGTTTGTAGTACCTGTGGGAATCGTTTCGTCAATCATAAAAAAATGCAACTTGCGAATATACTGCTAAATCAGTGAAAAGAAGCTAAAATTTTCTTAAAAAATGAGAATAAGATTTAAACATATTTGGTAAGGGTGTTTATAAAGCCATTGGATAGTCGTTTAACGTAATTCAGCTTCTTGATCCTTCAGCGGAATTATGAAAGGGCTTTAATAAATACTATCTTCGCTTTTTATGCCGGTAAAATTCAAAAACCTATTCTTATGCTTATTTTCTGCCTGCATGCTTTCGTGCGCCTGGTATTTGGGAATGGCCATTGTTATTTTTTTCGCGTTTGTGCCCTTATTAATTGTTGAGGATAATTTAATAACCAATAATACTCCTAAACGAAAATTAAAAGTATTCGGGCTTGCCTACTTTACATTTTTAACCTGGAATATTTTAGTTACCTGGTGGATCAGTTACGCCTCATTAGGCGGAGCAATTATGGCTTGGGTAGCAAATGCCTTATTAATGGCCATCGTTTTTTTAACTTTTTCGAACATAAAGAACAGAATAAAAAAACCCGTCGCCATTTGGCTGCTCATACCATTATGGCTGGCGTGGGAGCATTTACACGGCTTGTGGGATCTTGCCTGGATCTGGCTCACGCTCGGAAATGTTTTTGCATACAAACATACCTGGGTACAATGGTTTGAATTTACAGGAAGTTCGGGCGGAAGTTCGTGGGTCTTATTTGTAAATATTTTAGTTTTTAATCTCATTAAAAATAATCAAAAACTAAAATTATTTTCCGCCCCCATTTTTAAAGTTGCGGCCGGTATAATTGTACCCATTTTGTTTTCCTACATAATTTTATTGGTGCGAAAACCGTTATCGCTTGAACAAAAGTCGAATGTTGTGATTGTACAACCCAATGTGGATCCATACAACGCCAAATTTATTTTGGAACCCGAAATTCAATTACAAAATTTATTAAAGCAAATAAAGGGGAAGCTCAATTCGCAAACAAATTATTTAGTGTTGCCAGAAACTTTTATTACAGAACAAATTTGGGAAGGAAAAGTGGAAACTTCCATGTCGGTAAAATTTTTGCGTGACAGTATTTTGGCGAGGTTTCCCAACCTTATAATTATTACAGGAGCCGATTACAATAAACATTATCAAAAAGGAGAAAAAATTTCGGCAACGGCCAAAAAGTGGAGTGACGACGATGAATTTTACGATTCGTTCAATACGGCTTTGCAAATTGATACGTCAAAAAATATTCAGATCTACAATAAGTCAAAATTAGTTCCGGCGGTTGAACGCATGCCTTTTCCGGCATTATTTAAACCACTCGAAAAACTGGCGCTTGATATGGGTGGCACCATGGGAAGCCTCGGTACTCAGGAGGAGCGTGTAAGTTTTAAAAACCCAAAAAATGCTATAGGCGTTGCCCCCGTAATTTGTTACGAAAGTGTTTTTTCTGATTTTGTTACCGAATATATTCGCAAAGGCGCCACATTTATTTTTATTATTACTAACGATGGCTGGTGGGATGACAGTCCGGGGTATGTTGATCATTTAAATTACGCACGCTTAAGGGCGATCGAGAATCGCAGACAGATCGCGCGCTGCGCCAATACAGGCGTCAGTTGTTTTATGGATGAATTCGGAAATATTTCAGACGCCACAAAATACTGGACGGAAGCTGTGATCCAAAAAAATATTACCCCAAATAAAGAGCTTACTTTATTCTCTCGTTTTGGCGATTTGATATCTTACACTTCTGTAATAATATCAATTTTGTTGATCTTGTTTTCTATTTTCTTAAGGTTTAAGAAATAAGTAACCGCTTGTTTCCCAGATATTGAGCAGGATATTCGGCCCTTCTAAATCTTTAGAGATTCCATATAATTAAAGAAAAAAATTCGATTGCCAGAAGAAAAAAAACTGTAAATTAGAGCTTCATTTTAAGAAATCTAATCTAAAATTTATATGGAAAAATTTGATGTAACAATTATTGGTTCGGGCCCGGGAGGTTATGTAGCTGCTATCCGCTGCGCCCAATTAGGAATGAAAACCGCGCTGATAGAAAAATACCCTTCGCTTGGCGGAACCTGTTTAAATGTGGGATGTATTCCCTCAAAAGCATTGTTAGATTCAAGCGAACATTTTTATAATTCAGTGCATCATTTCGAAGAACATGGCATCGAAGTAAAATCACCCAAGGTGAATTTAAAACAAATGATTGAGCGCAAGCGCGGGGTTGTGAAAATGACGGTGGACGGAATTAATTTTTTAATGAAAAAAAATAAAATTACTGTTATAACCGGTCACGGTACCTTTGTTACAAAAAACACAATTGAAATTGCAAAAGCCGATGGCAGTAAAGAACAAATTGAAACCGCAAAAACAATTATAGCAACAGGTTCTAAACCTTCCACCTTACCGGGAATTGAAATTGATAAAAAACGCATCATTACTTCAACCGAAGCCTTAGAGTTAACCGAGATCCCAAAACAATTAATTATTATCGGCGGCGGTGTTATAGGTCTTGAGCTGGGAAGTGTTTACGGACGCATGGGCACAAAAGTTATTGTAGTGGAATTTATGGATAGGTTGATCCCGGGAATGGACGGATCATTAAGCAAAGAATTACAACGCGTATTAAAAAAGAATTTAGGCTTCGAATATTTATTTAAACACAAGGTTACAGGTGTTAAATCAAACGGCAAGGAGGTAACCGTTAGTGCCTTAAATTCTAAAGATGAAAAAGTAGATATTAAAGGCGATTATTGTTTAATGGCTGTGGGAAGAAAACCTTATACCGAAAATTTAGGCCTTGATAAAATTGGCGTAAAAGTAGATAACCGTGGAAGAATAGAAACCGATGATCATTTAAAAACAAGTGTAGATGGAATTTATGCCATTGGCGATGTGGTTAAAGGCGCAATGTTGGCGCACAAAGCAGAGGAAGAAGGTGTTTTTGTGGCTGAACATTTAATGGGACAAAAACCACATATTAATTACAATTTAATTCCCGGTGTTGTGTATACATGGCCTGAAGTTGCGGCTGTTGGTTATACCGAAGAGCAATTAAAAGAACAAGGAAAAAAATATAAGGTCGGAAATTTTCCGTTTAAAGCAAGCGGACGTGCACGCGCAAGTATGGATACGGATGGATTTGTAAAAGTATTGGCCGATGAAGCTACGGATGAAATTTTAGGAGTGCACATGATCGGTCCAAGAACAGCCGACATGATAGCCGAAGCTGTGGTGGCAATGGAATACAGGGCAAGTGCAGAAGATGTAAGCAGAATGAGTCACGCACATCCTACATTTACCGAAGCAATGAAAGAAGCTTGTTTGGACGCAACAGCGAAACGCGCTTTACATATTTAAGTTAAAAAATGAGCAAAATTTAATGAATAAAATATAAATTAATCTGTGTAAATCTGCGTAATCCGCGGCAATAAAAATTAAGAAATGACAAAGCCAAAAGTAGGAATCATCATGGGAAGTAACAGCGATCTGCCGGTAATGCAAGCTGCCGCAGATGTTTTAAAAGAGTTGGGTATTCCTTTCGAAATGGATATTGTGTCGGCACACCGTACTCCCGAAAAAATGTTCGAGTATGCTAAGAACGCGCATACCCGAGGACTAAATGTTATTATTGCCGGAGCAGGCGGTGCGGCGCATTTACCCGGCATGGTGGCATCGTTAACGCCGTTACCTGTTATTGGTGTTCCGGTAAAAAGCAGTAACAGTATTGATGGATGGGACAGTTTATTAAGTATTGTACAAATGCCAAATGGTGTTCCGGTTGCAACTGTGGCTGTTAACGCTGCGCAAAACGCGGGAATTTTAGCGGCTCAAATTATTTATTGCAGCAATGTTGATGGTTTGAATAAAATAATTTCTTTTAAAGAAGCATTAAAACAAAAAGTAAATAAGGCTTCGGATGATCTGAAGAAATAATCAACTATGCTCTCTTTGCTCCCGATAGCTATCGGGATCTGCGAGAAATAAAAAAATGGCACGAAAAACAAATCTCATAAAACTCGGCGATGCCATTACGCAACTGTTCAAGCAAGAAAACTTAGATGTGAAAATGTCGCAGTTCTCGGTAAAAAAAAACTGGAAAGATATAGCCGGTGAAGCCATTTCGGTTAACACCACCGATATTTTTTTTAATCAAAAAATAGTTTTTGTAACGCTTAAATCGGCCGCGCTTAAACACGAATTGTCATTCAGAAAAGAAGAACTTTTAAAAAACATTAATAAATTTTGCGGTTATAAACTGGTTGAACAAATTGTAATAAAATAAAGGGTTCCCATGAAAAAGCCACAATTCTCATTTATAAAATTATTTCGTAAATTTGTTTTATGACAAACCAACAGGTTTTAAGTATTTTAAAGAAGGAAAAAACAAATCTTGCAAATAGGTTTGGTATAGAAGAACTTGCCCTGTTTGGTTCTTATGCGCGCGGTGATGAAAATCCGAATAGTGATGTTGATCTGCTGGTTAGTTTTAAATCCATTGATTTTAATAATTTAATGAGTGCGTACATTTACCTCGAAAAACTTCTTCAAAAAAAAGTGGACCTTATTCGTAAGGGCCCACATATTACGGATCAATTTTTAAACAGGATAAAAAAGGACATGGTTTATGTCTGATGATATCCGGTTTACATATCAATCCATCCTGAATCATATCTTGATCGTTGAAGACCGCATGAGCGCAATCGACAATCCTTCACAACTTACAGGGAATAAGGCCGCCGGGTTGTTGCTGGACGCAGTAACCATTCGATTACAGGCAATAGGGGAAAATGTAAAAAAAGTTGTTGTAAAAAATCCCTCTCTTTACCATTCAAACCCCGAAGTAAACTGGGATAACATCATTAAGTTTCGTGATTTCATTTCCCATCATTATGAGGTATTGGACTATGAAGCTGTTTTTGAAATTTGTAAAAATTATTTACCGCAATTAAAATCAACTGTCAAAAAGTTACTGAAGTAAAATATTAATTCACGTATAAAGTATTTAAAATGTTCACATTAATAAAAAAAGGGTTTTGGTCCCCCGATGTAAAGGCAATTATTTTGTTTTTTATCATTTTAACCAATTCGGTTTCTTCTCAAACAGATTCTTCAACCATTAAAAAAATATACAATTATTATTTAACCAAAAGTAATACCTATTCTAACTTAGAATATTTAGCTACAAAAATTGGTGGTCGCTTAAGCGGGAGTCCCGAAGCTGAATTGGCCGTTAAGTGGGCAAAAAAAGCCATGTATGAAGCGGGCGCCGATACCGTTATTTTACAGCCTTGCATGGTGCCGCATTGGGTTCGCGGTAAAAAAGAAAAATGTGTTCTGTCATCGCCAAAAGCAAACATCAATAAATTATTAAATTGTTGTGCTCTCGGTAACTCAATAGGAACAGGTCCGGCAGGGGTTCGCGGAAAAGTGATAGAAGTAAGAAGTTGGGAGGAATTGGAAAAGTTAGGAGAAAAAGAGGTAAAAGGAAAAGTGGTTTTTTACAATGTGTTTTTTGATCAGTCGCATGTGCGCACCGGAACCGCGTATGGCGAAACTGTTCCGTACCGCGGTAAAGGAGCCAGTAAAGCGGCTAAATATGGGGCCATTGCTTGTATTGTTAGGAGCATGACCTCTCTTGCCGATGACGAACCGCATACCGGAAATATGAATTACGATACGGCGGTGAGCAAAATAAAGATCGCTACACTTGCAATCTCTTATAAAGCTGCTGATCTTTTAGTAGAGACCTTGCAAAAAGATAAAGAGCTTACCATTTTTATTGAAACAAATTGCGAAACGTTACCCGATGCGCCGTCGTTTAATGTGGTTGGACAAATTTTTGGCAGCGAAAAACCAAACGAATATATTATAACCGGCGGACATTTAGATGCGTGGGATAACGGACAGGGCGCGCATGATGACGGAGCCGGCGTGGTGCAAAGCATTGAAGTATTAGCTATGTTCAAAAAATTAGGAATAAAACCAAAACACAGTATTCGCGCGGTGGCTTTTATGAATGAAGAAAATGGTTTAGCGGGGGGTAATGCGTACGGAAAATGGGCGCAAGATAAAAAGGAAAAACATTTAGCCGCTTTGGAAACAGACGCGGGTGGCTTTTCACCAAGAGCATTTGGTGTTGATACCGTAAAAGGATTATACGCATTGGTAAGTAAATGGAAAAGTTTATTTACCCCGTATATGTTAGAGCGGGTGGAAAAAGGAGGAGGAGGAGCGGATATTGGACCGCTTGCAAAACAAGGTGTGCCTTGCATTGGCTTTGAACCTGACACGCAAAGGTATTTTGATATTCATCACACTGCGCAGGATACATTTGATAAAATTCATAAACGCGAATTGAATTTAAGCGCAGGTGCAATTGGCGCTTTATTTTATTTGATAGATAAATATTACAATCAATAAATTATTTGATGTGACAATTTTCTAAATTTCCACCTGATAAAGTTTCGTGCTCTTTGCAGGTTTTTTCCAGGGCGCTTCGGGTGTAAAACGGAGCATTTTTCGTCTCAGTATTTACCGTAACGGTTGAACCTGGTACGTTGCAAGTGCAGATAAAAGTTCTTCGGCACGAAGATAATCCGCACAGTAATAAAATAATACAACTAACTAAGTATAGTTTCATGAGGCAAAAAAATATTATGAAAGATAATAATTTTTTTGAAATTATCAAAAACATAAGAATTCGTGGTAATCCAAATCACAATCATCATTGTATAACATAAAATTTAAACGCGCTTACTCCCCCCTGAAATTCGCCCTTTTTCACTATATTTGTATATTAAATTTATTACAATGGTAACGAGTATGACCAAGAGCGAACACTTACGTGAACTGGAAGAAAATTATGGAGCTCATAATTATCATTCTATTCCGGTTGTTATTGAAAGAGGCGAGGGAATTTATGTTTGGGATGTGGAAGGAAAAAAGTATTTCGATTTTTTATCCGCTTACAGCGCGGTTAATCAAGGTCATTGTCACCCTCGTATCATTAAAGCGTTAACTACTCAGGCGCAAAAATTAACTTTATGTTCGCGCGCTTTTCACAATTCGCTATTAGGCGAGTATGAAAAATTTATCACCGAATTTTTTGGATATGATAAAGTACTGCCCATGAACACCGGTGTGGAGGGTGATGAAACCGCCATGAAACTGGCCCGTCGCTGGGCTTACGATGTAAAAGGCGTTGAAGAAAATAAAGCAAAAATTGTTTTCGCTAAAGGAAATTTTATGGGAAGAACTCTTGCTGCAATCTCGGCGAGTAATGACCCAAGCAGTTACAAGGGTTTTGGTCCGTTTATGCCGGGTTACGAATTAGTAGAGTACAACGATCTTAACGCGCTTGAAAACGCTATCAAAGATCCTAACACCGCCGCGTTCATGGTAGAACCCATTCAGGGTGAAGCGGGCGTTATAGTTCCAACCGAAGGATATTTAAAAGGCGTTCGCGCATTGTGTACAAAATATAACGTTCTGTTCATTGCCGACGAGGTACAAACAGGTTTGGCGCGTACCGGAAAAATGTTGGCCTGTGATCATGAAAATGTAAAGCCCGATATTTTGGTTTTAGGAAAAGCTTTAAGCGGTGGAACTATGCCGGTAAGCGCCATCTTAGCCAATAACGAAATTATGCTTACTATTAAACCGGGCGAACATGGAAGCACGTATGGCGGTAACCCTATGGCCTGCGCGGTTTCTATGGAAGCGTTAAAAGTGTTGAAGGATGAAAAACTGGCAGAGAATGCCGAAAAGATGGGATTTATTTTTCGAGATGAAATGAATAAACTAAAGAACGAAACGGATCTTATTACCACCGTAAGAGGAAGAGGTTTATTTAACGCCATAGTAATAAAAGAAAAAGAAGGTAAAACCGCTTGGGAAGTTTGTTTAAAATTTGCCGAAAATGGTTTGCTTGCAAAACCAACTCACGGCGATATCATTCGCTTTGCACCTCCATTAACGATCAATAAAGAACAATTGATGGAATGCGTGGCTATTATCCGGAACGTTATTTTGTCTTTCTAAAGATCTCAATTCAAAAATAACGTGACCAATTACGATTTTACGCATAAAGGTGATTTTGAAATGAAGGTCACCACCTTTTTTGGACTGGAAGAAATTCTTTCAAAAGAACTGCAACAGCTTGGTGGACGTGATGTGACCGTTTTTAAGCGCGGGGCTTCGGTTGTAGGCGATATTGGTTTTTTATATAAAGCCAATTTATGTTTGCATACCGCACTAAAAGTTTTAATTCCCATTACAAAATTTGAAGCCAACAACGAACAGGAATTATACGACAACATAAAACTGATCGAATGGGAAAAATTTATTTCGGTTACAGATAGTATCATGATCGAAAGTGTTTTAAATTCCGATATTTTTGAGCACAGTTTATATGTTTCGCAAAAAGTAAAGGACGCGCTGGTGGATAGGTTTCGTGAAAAGAACGGAGCTCGTCCGGATGTGGATCTTATCCATCCAAATTTTAAAGTATATATTCATATTTATAAAAATGAAGTAAGTGTAAATTTAGACAGCAGCGGCGATCCATTGTACAAAAGAGGATACAGGTCGGATATAAATCAGGCACCCATGAAAGAAGTGTTGGCCGCTGGCCTGGTAAAGTTAAGCGGGTGGGAACCTCACTTGCTTTTAATTGATGGCATGTGCGGAGCCGGTACCATTGCAATTGAGGCGGCTTTATGGGCCAATAATATTCCGCCGGGTTATTACCGAAATGATTTTACATTTATGCGCTGGCGTAATTTTGATGAGAAATTATACGATACTGTTTACGATGGCTGTATAAATAAAATAAAAAATAGTAAAGTTGAAATAATAGCCAACGAAATTGATGATGCCACTCTAAAAAAAGCAGTTGTAAATATAAAGAATGCAAAAGTGGATGATGCAGTGCATTGCAACCATCAATCTTTTTTTGATATCACCACCGAACGAAAAGGAGGCGTTATTATTTTAAATCCGCCTTACAACGAACGTATGCCAATAAGCGAAACCGAAAAGTTATATAAAGAGATAGGAGATAAACTGAAAAAAGATTTTAAGAATTTTACGGCTTGGATCATTACCAGTAATCCTGAAGGCTTAAAAAGTGTTGGCTTAAGGCCTTCGCGAAGGATACAGGTTTATAACGGTTCATTAGATTGCCGTTTTTTAAAATACGAATTGTATGAGGGTACAAAAAAAATTCACAAACAATTGCCTAAACCTTAAAGTTTCACCAAAAATTTACCTTTCATTATTGGCAGCACCGGACATTGATTTGGTGTTAGGCAATATTTAATATCTCTGTCAAGATCTAATTTTGCTAAACGGTTACGGTGCGAAGAGTTAGCAAGGAACTTGTACAGATCGTGCTTTGCTAATGTATATAAATGCATGGCTGCAAGCGTGGAATCGCATTGTGTTTCAAAACCGCTTTTAACGATCAATTCACCGGCAATAGCACCGGCAAAAAGTGTGTCTTCTAAATTGAATTTATTTTTCCAACCGGCGCACAAGAACAAAACGTCTTTTTTTTCTTTTTTTAAATAATCAATTACAGTATCCATATTTAAAAAGCTGCCAATAATTATCTTGCTTGCGCCTTTTGCCGCTTCAATGGCTTGCGTTCCGTTGGTAGTTGTAATGGCAATTGTTTTGCCTTTTACTTTTGCATTCATATATCCAAACGGACTATTTCCCAAATCAAATCCTTTTACCATTTCACCGTTACGTTCGGCCGCAACCATAAAGCCATTGGCCTTGTATTCTTGCGCTTCTTCAACAGTTGCAACGGGGATCATTTTTGTAACACCATTATAAAACGCCGTAGTGATGGCGGAGGTTGCCCTTAAAATATCAATAACAACAACAATTGCGTTCGGATTATGAAACAGCTTGTAGGCCTGGGGAGTGTAACATACTTCAATTTTCATTCTCTCTTCAATTTCTATTACATAGCAAACATAACATTTTTACGGATAAAAAGAAAGTGATCTTTTTTGGCTACAAAGGTTAAATTATCTAAACAATGACAATCTTCCGGTTCTCAGCTTTTTTTTGTCACCGCCTTTTTCAGCGCTCTCGATCACATAAGTGTAAACTTCTTCCGGGCATAAATTGCCTTTAAAACGCCCGTCCCACTTACCGTTTATATTATTTGTAGAAAAAACAATATTATCCCATTTATCTGAGATCGTAAGTGTATAATAAGAATATTCACACTGCATTACCGGAAAAAAGTAATCGTTACGGTTATCCTCGTTGGGTGTAAAACTATTTGGAATGATCATTTCGCAATCGCAGGCCTTAAGCTTTACATGAACACTGTCAACCTGTTCCCCACAATTTTTATTTTCGGTCTTTACCCAATAGGTGCCTTCTTTGGTAATGGTAATGGAAGGATACACTTCGCCGGTGTTCCATAAAATTTTTGTGTTGGGCACTGTTTTTATACTTAACACTTTATTTTGTTCGCTTAAACAAAAACTGATCTCAGAATTAAAGCCGGGGGTTGAGCCGGAAAGGAATTTTACGTTTACAGTATCCGATTGCGTACAGCCGTTATTATTTATTTTTACCCAATAATTTCCGCCGTTCTCAACTTTTATCTTTTGAGCGGCCTCGCCTGTGCTCCATGAATATTTCATTTTTGGATTTTTCGCGTCAAGCACTAACTGTTTTCCTTTGCACAATACGGTGTCGCGCAAATTTAAAATAGGTTTTGGGTAAACCATAACAACCGTACTGTCAAGAATAGTGGTCTTGCCACTGACAATTTTTACATAATATTTGCCTTTTTTAAATATTGCAAGTTTTTTTTGAGTTGTTTCAATCAATCCATCATATGGATCTATCCAGGTAATGAGCGTGTTTTTTTCTAACTTTTGTTTAATTTCTAAAACAGAAACATCTCCCGCACATATTCCAAGTGTATCCGGCAGCAGGTTCACGTTTTGCGCAATTATTGCATTCGCAAAAAATAAAATAAAATATGTTATTATTTTTTTAATGTTATTGCTCTAATTCAATTGTTATGAGTGTTCCGTTTGAAGGTGGCGTTAAGGTTGATTTATCAACCATTGTTACATTTTGATCTTTACCGCTTAATTTTGAATTGATCTCCAAAATATTTTTTATGGTACTTGTTCCTAAAGATTTATGTCCTGTTTTTGCATGTTCTTTCGCTTTTATCAAACCTATTCCGTCATCTTCAATCGTAATTAAAATTTTTGTTTGATTTACTTTTTTAAACGTGATGCTTAATTTTCCGTGTTCCAATTTTGGTAAAATCCCGTGAATGATACAATTCTCAACGTGAGGCTGTATAATCATGTTTGGAATTTTTAGCGCAACTCTGTCCAGAGTTTCATCCACATTGATCACAAAATCAAATTTATTTTTAAAGCGTTCTTTTTCCAGCTCTAAATAGTAAGTTAAGCGTGCCAATTCATCCTGCAGGGTTATATCGCTTTGTGCCGCTTTTTCAATGATCATTCTTATTAAGCGCGAAAATTTAGCAAGGTATTCACTCGCTTTTAACCCATTGTTTGAATTGATATAATTTTGAATGGATGTTAACGAATTAAAAATAAAATGCGGACTCAACAGCGCATTCATTGCCTGATGTTTTAAAAGATTTACCTGCTGTTCTTCCTGCAAGCGTTTTTTTGCATTTGATTTAATTCGTTTAATAATTAAAAAACTTATGCCGCTAATCAATACTAAACCGCCAAATGTAATTAACCAATAGATCCAGGTACTCTCGGTTAATTTTTCTTCTTTCTCAAAAGTTAATAGTGTGCTATCGCTCCAGGTAATATTATCTAGTGATGCGGAGATCTCTATTTTGTGTTTTCCGCCCGGAACGGTGCTCAACGAAATAGAATTACCATTAATAATGTTCCATTCACCGTTATCAAATTTTGACCTGTAAAATTGTTTGTTTGGTTTATTAAATAATGGACTATAAAAGTAAATGGTTAAATTTTCCTGATTCGAATTTAATGATAGCGCATTGTTAACCGGTTCAATAATTTGCCCTTCTATCTTTAAATAATTTATGCTTACCGGCTTTAGTTTGAAGTTTTGCCCTGTAATATTTTTTATATCCGAAATAGCTACACCCTGCGCTGTGGCAATACAAACTGTTTCGTTATTAAAAACAATATCGCTTATGGAATTAGATGGTAGTCCGGAAGTTTTATTCAGAATTTTTAAAGGCATCAGGTCAGGGCTGCAAATATAAACGCCGTTGAGTGTTGCCAGCCATAATTGCCCATTAAACAATTTAATTTTTTTTACACTGCTTAAATTTAAATTAGCTACTTGCTGAATAAGTTTGCCGGATGTTACGTCCGTTATTCCCCCTTCGTGTGCCGCGTATAATTTATTGTTTATAAGGGCTAGGTCGTTTATATTATAATTAAGATCTGCACGCACAAGGTGTGTGTATTTTTTGGATCTGAAATCATAAATAAACAAACCGTTATTTGTGGCAACGTAAAGCGAATCGTTATTTTTCAGGAAAGCATTTACCGAAAGCCGATAATCGGGAAATGAAATGAGCGTATCAATAAGGGTTGTAAGGGCGCTGTTATACAATAAAATATTTGCCGACCAGTCTGCAACCACTATCTGATCGCCGTTAACAGGCAATGTTTGTTTTGCGAGAACAGGCTTAAATTTATAGGTATATTTTGAATCGGAAAAAATAGAAGGAGCCAATTCAAGCTGGCTGCGTTTAGAATAATAAATAATATTATTTGCTTCTGTTATTCCACTTATAGGTTCTTTAAATACATCGTCGGGTTTGGATAATACTTTTGCTTCGTTTGTATTTAAATTTAATCCGTATAAACCGTTGCCGGTGGCCGCTACAAGCAAATTATTTTTTAAATAAACCTGATTAATGTTGAGGATGGAACCATTAAAGGAAAAATTAAGCGAATTAAAGAACGGGTTTTGAATAAAGTAAAC
>JANYBY010000141.1 GCA_025360565.1 Bacteroidota bacterium | reverse complement strand
TTAGTTTCTTTATATGTGGATGATAAACGTGAATTGGATCCGAAAGATTTTATGAAAGTGAAATGGTATGGAGAAGAAAGGGAGATAACAGATATTGGAGATAAATTTAAATACTTGGAAGAAACCAAATACGCTCAAAGCACTCAGCCTTTATATGTTTTGCTTGACCATAATGAAAAACTTCTTCTGCCTGTTAGAGGTTATAACGCAAGTACGCCGGAATACATTCAATGGCTTGATGAAGGAATAAATAAGTTTAAGGCGTCGAAGTAATTAATTCGCCCTGATAGTTCCGTTCTTGATGATTTTACCAGGAGACATCGAAACACTTACATTCGACCCTTTCAGGGTCGGTATCAATTGTTGTTTTGTTTATTAGAAACATTTAATCCCTTCGGGATTACTGAATTTAATTAAAAATCTGATGACTTTTAATGTCAAATTTTTACAACCAAGATAGCATCTTAATGTTCAACAATGAAGAGGTCGCATCTTTCCTTGGGCCGAGGCACGTAGAAATTTAAAATTCCTTAACCCCTATTACTATTCAACTAATTTAGAGCAATAAGTCTGCCGACCCCTTAGGGGTCACATGTTTATAAGACGTGATACATCAACAAAACGTACGACTCCGGAGGGGTCGAATCTTTATGAAGTTTTTATTATCGAAAAGTAAGCGGGCATTGACCAATCTCGGTTAATTCGCCCTGATGGTTCCGTTCTTAATAATATATTCAAACCCATTTATGCTAAATTTTTTATTGGAGGTTTGATTTATCAGTTCAGAAATATCCTGTTCAATTGTATGTATTGAACCTTTTGTTTTGTACGCAATATTTAAATAATCGGTATTAATTTCCATCCCTTCGTAAACACCGCATAAAATAACACGCACCGGAATTTTTACCCTTGTGATCAAATTTATATCGCGCGCTTTTGCCCAATTATCCGCAATTAAAATAATATTATCGGGCTTGCGTATTTTTTTTAGAGCGACTAAAATTGCTTCTACCACATTTTCGGGTGAGTCACCGCCCTCTCCTTTTTTAATGGTAATTTTCATGGTGTTGATCAGGTCATCACAGCTCTTTGCGCGCACAATGTGTATGCCGCCGGTCATTCCTATTTTTTTATCACCATCTCTTTTACCATCACCATCATTAAAAAAAACAAAATATTGTTTAGCGGTATCTTTTAAAAAAAATAACTTAAGCCAGGTGTTTACTTGTTTGGCGTAAGGGTACATACTTGCTGTTAGATCGGTAACAATTATATTTTTTCGCCATTTCGGATTTCGATTCATTACTTTGAATATGGCGTTATTAGCTGTATCCGGTACATCCGCATCAAACTCTATCGGCCCTGTGGTGCTTCGGCTTTCAAAACTAAATTCGCCATTACTTTTGTACACTTTATACACGCCGTCCAAATTTCCTTTCTTAAAATTGCCTTCCGATTTAATTCTTCCGTTCGAAAAATACTGGATCTCTAATCCTTCCTTTACACCATTTTTATAATTTTCGGTGTAATCTTTTTTACAATTACGTGTGTAATAAGTCACCGGTCCATCAAGCTGTCCATTATTGTAAAAGGTTTCCTGCTTAACGCAACCGCTGCTGTACCAACTAATATCTAAACCCTGGCGTTTACCGTTCTTATAAACGGTTTCTGTTTTTAATTTATCTCCCGAAAAAAAAGTGCGCCACACACCTTGTTTTAAACTGTCTTTATCAATAATGTTAATAGTATCGCCCTCATGTATTAAAAAGCTCTTCATTTGCGCGCTCGCACAAAGGGTAAACAGGTAAAATATAAGGGGCCAAAAGTAACGCATCTCTCTATTAATCCTTAAATTTGTTTAATTTTACACACTTTACCAAGTATATAACAATAATTATGCTCGAAAAAATAAATAAACTTATTGAGGAGGTGGAAAGCTTTGGTGCGAGCACTAAAGAACAGGTTGAAGAGTACCGCATTAAATGGCTTAGTAAAAAGGGTGAAATAACTGTTTTATTTGATGATTTTAGAGAAGTGCCCAATGAATTGAAAAAAGAATTGGGACAAAAGCTGAATGAATTAAGAACAAAAGCACAAGATAAGATCAACGCTTTAAAAGAAGTTCTCGAATCTCAGAAAGATTCGGGTCAGAGTAAAAATATAGACCTAACCCTGCCCGCCTTTCCTACACTGCAAAGCGGAAGCAGACATCCTTTATCCATTGTAAAAAATCAGATCATTGATATTTTCGCGCGAATTGGTTTTACGGTGAGCGACGGAAGAGAGATTGAAGATGATTGGCATAATTTTACCGCTTTAAATACCCCTGAAAACCACCCTGCGCGCGACATGCAGGATACTTTTTACGTAAGTATAAACCCCGAAATGGTTTTACGAACACAAACTTCGAGTGTGCAGGTGCATATAATGGGTTATCAAAAACCGCCCATTCGTACTATTTCTCCGGGTCGAGTTTATCGCAATGAAGCCATCAGCGCCCGCGCCCATTGCCAGTTTCATCAGGTTGAAGGTTTATACATTGATGAAAAAGTATCGTTTGCCGATCTGAAGCAAACACTTTTGTATTTTTCGAAAGAAATGTTTGGCGCCGAAACTAAAATACGTTTACGCCCAAGTTATTTTCCGTTTACCGAGCCCAGCGCCGAAATGGATATAAGCTGTACCATTTGTAAAGGCAAAGGCTGCGCCGTATGTAAACAAAGCGGTTGGGTGGAAATTTTAGGTTGCGGAATGGTCGATCCAAAAGTGCTGGAAAATTGCGGCATTGATCCTAATAAATACACAGGCTTTGCATTTGGCATGGGCATTGAACGAATTGCCATGCTTAAATATCAAATAAAAGATCTGCGTTTGTTTTTTGAAAACGATGTGCGCTTTTTAAAGCAGTTTACTTCGGCTTAATGGATAGGCTCACAAGAATAGACATGGTATGTAAACTTCTTGAACAGGAACCAAATGATGTTTTTTTAAATTACACCTTAGGCTTGGAACATAATGCAGAGCTTAATTTGGTGGATGCCGAAACCCAGTTTAAAAAAGTAATTGAGCTGGATAAAAATTACATTGCAGCTTATTATCAGCTTGGAAAATTATTTGAGTCCCAATTAAAAAATGAGGATGCTTTGATCTATTTTAAACTTGGACTGGAAAAAGCCAAAGAACTAAAAAATAATAAATCGGCTAACGAATTTGAGGAGGCTATTTTTCTTTTGGAGGATTGAATAACTCTGCTGCATATCTGTGGTTTTTTAGCCACGAATTCCACTAATGGCCACTAATTGTTGTGTTTATTATAATCATGTTTTGTGTTAATTCGTGTAATTAGTGGCTCAATCATGTCATAACACTTTCGGTATATTTTTTTAAAAGCCTATAAATAAAATTACTCTTGCTTATTTTTTCGAGGATCTCTAAAAATAATTTTATTCTTACTTCTTCCGGTAATTGATTTAAATACACTAGCGCCTTTTCTAAGATTTGTTTTTGGTGAAATGTTTCTCTTGCTTCAGATACCGCGAATACAAACTGTTTCATGTAAGTATCCAATGTAAATTTATCAAAAGCTGGTAATTTTTTTATAGCGATCTTATTGAGAAGCGAAAATCTATTTGCGTGTCTACTTATCAGCCGGATCAATTCATCCCATCTGCTTTCGCTTTCCAAGATCTGTGCGGTTTTATCAAAATAAAATTCTTCCGATTTTTTTCCTAATTCTTTTATGATCTCGTTCAAATACAGTTCTCTTTGATTTTCAGGCAAAAGTTCTTTCACCCGTAATAAATACTTTGGAGAAATATGTGAATCGAACAATAGGTTCTCTTTTATAAAATAGATCTCCACTTCATTATCTTTAAACTTTTTTGCCTTATCAATTATATATTCAATATAAGCGATAAACGTAACCGGTTTGTTTTTTTTGATCTTTTCGTAATCTGCCTTTAAAGACTTAAATCCTTGAGCCCATTTCCCTTTATAAAATTCCCGTTCGGCTAATGTTACCGATAACTCCGGACTAAGATCTCTCAGAATCGCTTTGTTTGACTTCTTCAATAATTCGTGCTCTCTTAACTGCAATTGCAAATGCGCGATGAATTTTAGATCTAAATAATGTCCGTAGTTTTGTTTTAGCTTCCTCTTATTAAGCACGTGTTTTAATTCTTCAAAATCATTTTTATCATCAATAACTTCCGCAGCCAAAGGAATTAAAAAAGTAAAAGCCCCGGAATTAAATTTTGGATTACTTTTTAAACAATTTTTTGAAGCAAATATCAGCGCTTCTTTTTCTTCTTTCTTTAAACTTGAAAGCTTTAAATTTTTTACATGTTTTAGAGATGATGTTAAGCTCTCATCAAAGGCAGTGTTATTTGAATTATCAGTAAAATTATGCGTCTTCGAAAATTCATTTACAATGCACAAATGCAGAATAACGGGACTTATACTTTTATTTTGCGTTAAAAATAATTTAATGGCATTTGATCCGTTTCCAATAAGATCGTTTAAATTTTTACATGTTCTGATAAAGATCTGTTCGCCATTTTTTTTATTTGTGTCCTCATCTTTATTCAGAACCAATTTATTTTTATTCAAATAAAAAATAGCGGCGCAAAGATGTTCGCATTTAATTTTTGTTTTGCAGGAACAAATATATTCTGAAATTTTATTGTTATTTATTGTTAAGCCCAAATTAATTTGGTGTTTCCCCGAAAAGATAAAGGTGTATTCCCCTTGAGCCGATCGGTCTGCATGCTTTATACGCTTTCTTTCGAAAAGGTAAAGCCCCTTCTTCAATATTTTTTCATCAAAAAAATACTCAAACGAATCTATATTTAAAGAATTACTCACGCAATTTTCACTAAAATTAAGCTTATTTATAACGGGATTCAAAAAGATTATTAATTATCTTTACGCGGCATGACCGAATTCAGGGAATCTCTTTTAGTCCTTATCTCTTTACCCATTTACGCATTAGTTATTGGTTTTGAATTTTTTTATTCTTATTTCAAAAATAAAGGGCTTTATACTACAAAAGGTTTATTATCCAATATTTATCTCACGGCATTAAATATGGGTCTGGATATTTTAGTGCGTGTATTTTGTTTGTTCGTATTAACTTATTTTTTTCAATTTCACTTTGTCGATCTTTCCTTTAATCCAATTTTGTATTGGATAACTTTAATTGTTTTGGAAGATTTTATGTATTATTGGCTTCACCGTGTTGATCATTATTGTCGCTTTTTTTGGGCGGTGCATGTTACACATCACAACAGCGAAGAATTTAATTTTTCGGTTGGTTTTCGTTCTTCCGTATTTCAACCATTATATCGTTTTCTTTATTTTATTCCCCTTTCTTTTTTAGGATTTAAAGGTATTGATATTATGTTTGCTTACAGCGCCACACAAATTTTTGGAATATTGGCGCACACACAAACTGTTGGAAAGTTAGGGTTTTTAGAATATTTTTTGGTAACACCTTCGCATCACCGCGTGCATCACGGAAGCAATGTGCGTTACTTAGATAAGAACATGGGCATGCTTTTAATTATTTGGGATAAGTTATTCGGAACCTTTCAGCCGGAAGAAGAATCCGATCCCGTTAAATTCGGTTTAACTTCAAATATTAAAACCTATCATCCACTAAAAATGGTTTTTCACGAATGGCAAAATATTTTTAAAGATCTCAAAAAAAAATGTACTCCCAAAGAAAAATTCATGTACATTTTTGGTCCACCGGGCTGGAGCCACGACGGATCAAGCAAAACAAGCGATCAATTACGTAAAGAATTTAAACAGATCAATTAATGGCAACAACTGCAGCCATTGAGCGCTTAAAAAAAGTAAAACAATTACTTAAAATTGAGAGGGACGAAGACTATCAATTGTACAAGGACCAATTTTTAAAAGTTGGGGTTGAACAGCGTCGAAAGAACGGCGTTACATGGTATCCCATAAAAATAAATCAAAGCGAACTTGGTGCCGGAGATTATTTGCATTTGGAAATTGAAAGAACCACGCACATAAATACGCCCCATCAATTCGGCTCCGGAAAAAATGTGAGTTTGTTCAGCAATAAAGAAAATGAACAGTTAGAAATTACAGGTACAATTAAAGCTTCATCACGCAACAGTTTAAAATTAATTGTGCATACTGATGAATTGCCCGATTGGTGTTACGATGGAAAACTTGGATTGAACATTCAGTTTGATGATAACAGTTATACCGAAATGCAGCATGCTTTGGATGTTGTGATAAGCGCGGGAAATAACAGAGTGGCTGAGTTGCGCGAAATGATAGAAGGAACAGAACCTATTTCGTTTCAAAAAATAGATGATACTATTCTTGTTCCCCAATTAAATCTTTCACAAAACAGAGCGGTGCGCCACACATTGGCGGTGAATGATATTGGCGTTATTCATGGTCCGCCCGGCACAGGTAAAACAACCAGCTTAATTCAGGCCATCCGTTTAACTTTGCAATCCGAATCACAAATTTTAGTTTGCGCGCCAACAAATTCCGCAGTTGATCTGATCACCGAAAAATTATTGGAATTAGGCATCGATGTGCTTCGCTTGGGACATCCCGCAAGAATTTCGGAAGAATTATTAAATACGGGTATAGATGGGAAAATTACCGCTTCGCCCTATTACAAAGACATAAAGAATTTACGCCGCAACGCCGAAGAGTATTTTCGCATGGCCGGAAAGTACAAACGCGTTTTTGGAAAAGAAGAAGCACAACAGCGTACTGCTTTTTACACCGAAGCAAAAATTTGCATTAAAGAGGCGCGCATGTTAGAAGATTATGTGGTGGATGAACTTTTTAAGACTGCACAAGTAATTTGCTGTACACCGGTGACCAGCACTCACCGAGGCTTAAACAGAAAGAAATTTGACACTTTATTTTTTGATGAAGCATCGCAGGCATTGGAACCAATGGTGTGGATTCCTTTACTAAAATGCAAACGTTTAATTTTATGCGGCGATCATTTTCAGCTGCCGCCGGTTGTAAAAAGCGTTGCCGCAAAAAAAGGCGGATTAGATATAACCTTGTTAGACCGTTGCATGAAATTTAAAGAAGCAGTTGTGCTATTGAACAGGCAATACAGAATGAGTAGCGCCATTATGGGTTTCAGCAACAGCTATTTTTACAATAACGAATTGATAGCCGATGAAAGTAATTCGCAAAACCGTTTGGTGAATGATGAGGAAAGCATTTTGTTTAAAAGCATTGAGTTCATTGATACAGCGGGTTGCAGCTTTGATGAAATGCAAAATCCGGAAACCATGAGTTTCTCCAACCCAAAAGAGGGACAAATAATTTACACACATCTTCAGCAATTATTATTAGAATATAAAAATTACGATTCCGGCCCGGCATTAGATGTGGGAATTATTTCTCCTTACAAACAACAAATGGAATGGCTGAGAGAAAATCAGGAAGCACTTGAATTGGATAAAACAAAATTAAACTCCCTGAGTGTAAAAACCATTGACGGCTTTCAGGGAGAAGAACGTGATGTAATTTATATTAGTTTGGTACGGAGCAACGAGAACCAGGAAATTGGTTTTTTAAACGACCTGCGAAGAATGAATGTGGCTATAACAAGGGCAAAGAAAAAATTAGTGGTTATTGGCGACAGTTCCACCATTGGCTCTAATCCATTTTATAAATCTTTTTTGGAGTATTGTGAAACAAATGGGGCGTATAGAACGGCTTGGGAATGGGCGTAGCCCCTCTCCTGTATCCCCAAAAGTGGGAAATGATAGAACAAGATTTCGCTAAAATTAAAATATTATTATATGAAGATTGAAAATAACACTTTACTTATTTCTATTGATAGTGTACTTGAAGAAAAAATGCTCATACTAAGAGGAGAAAAGGTCTTACTCGATTCTGATCTGGCCAATTTATTTCAAATAACTATTGCTGAGCTTCAAAAAAAAGTCAGAAGCCAGATCGACAGATTCCCGGAGGAGTTTATGTTTAAAATAAAAGTTGAAGAATTACGAAAAATAACCCCTCTTAAATTGAAAGGAAGAAGAACTATTTATGTTTTTACTTGGGGTGGAATAATGATGGCCGCCGGGCAAATTCGTACAAATCGAGGAAACGAAATCAGCATACAATTGATCAGGCATTTCAGTAAAAGAATAGATTTTGATCTTCTTCAAAAAATTCTCGAGTCTTAAGCAGAACCTCTCGTTAGTTGGGCTAAAGCCCAAAGCAGAAGGGTGTCTATTAGCCCCGACCTTAAGGTCGGGGCTAATAAGTAGCTCCAGCTTTTTGGACTTTAGTCCAACTTTTTTTTGTCTTGTATTTCTTTAAAGATCCTTAGAATAGCTTCTTCGGTACTTTCACCTGCTTTTGTTTCGGCATTTTCAAGCGCCGAAGTAAATGTTTGTATGGCAGCCGTAAATCTTCTAAAATTTTCTTTAAGCACTTTTTCATCTCCTGTTTCCCAATACTGTCCTTCATCTATAACTTTAAAATCATCTAAGTACTTTTTACCGATATACCTTAATAGATGAATAATTATTTTGTGGGTTTCAACTCCGGCATATTGTGTCTTGGTAAAAAGCGAATACATTGCCTCTTCCAATTGCTTATCCGGAGATATATTATTCTGATCAAATAGAAAAGGGCTGCACATTCTTCCTGTAGAAATAAAAGTCAACCAAACAGGTTCACATTTTTCCTCAGGACTAAAACATATCCCGTAAATTTCGTCATCATGTTCTTTATCAAAACTATTTTCAGGAAATGCCTCTTCAAAAATATGATAGGTCCATTTATTAACCTCTGAAATACCCTTTATTTCATCTATCATTTCTGAAAGAGAAGCATCTCTTTTAAAATTTCCTTCGTAGTAAATTGTTAAACCCATATGTTCATTATTCCTTGTGGCAATACCAAATTTAACCCTTTTTAATGCTTTTTCAAAAGTAAAAGTCAGTTTCGAACCCTCTTATTCGCCCTTTATTAGGCATAAATTTTATATTTTTCGTAACTTTAAAGCATATTCTATCTCTTATGCAACAGATTAAAAATTATATTAACGGTCAACTTATTGAACCGGCCTCAAAAGCTTATCTGGACAACTATAACCCTGCCACCGGCAAAGTATATTCTTTGATTCCTGACAGTGATGAAAAAGATGTTGAGCTCGCTTATGCCGCCGCAAAAAACGCGTTCAAAGAATGGAGCATTACACCAAAAGAAAAAAGATCACAATACCTTTTAAAGATAGCTGCACTCATTGAAAAAAACTTAGATAAATTATCCCTCGCAGAAAGTATTGATAACGGTAAGCCGTTGAAGTTGGCTAAATCAATTGATATTCCGCGTGCCGCAGCCAATTTTCATTTTTACGGAACGGGTATTTTGCATTACGCTGCTCACGCGCACAGCATGGAAGAAACCGCAATTAATTATACACTTCGTCAGCCTGTTGGTGTGGCGGGCTGTATCTCTCCCTGGAATTTGCCCCTATATTTATTCACCTGGAAGATTGCACCGGCATTGGCCGCAGGCTGCACCGTAGTTGCAAAACCAAGCGAAGTAACACCAATGACCGCTTTTTTACTTTCAGAATTATGCATCGAAGCGGGATTACCCGCCGGTGTTTTAAATATTGTGCATGGGCTTGGCCCAAAAGTTGGCAACGCTATTGTTAGTCATAAAGATATTCCGCTGATCTCTTTTACAGGCGGAACCGCAACAGGCAAACACATTGCTTCTATTGCCGCGCCCATGTTCAAAAAATTATCGCTTGAGCTGGGCGGAAAAAATCCCAACATTATTTTCGCGGATTGCAATTATGAAAAAATGCTTTCTACAACCCTGCTCTCCTCCTTTTCAAATCAAGGGCAGATCTGCCTTTGTGGCTCGCGCATTTTTGTGGAACGAAAAATTTACGAAAAATTTAAAACGGATTTTATTGCCAAAACAAAAACATTAAACGTTGGTGATCCTTTAAATGAGAACACAAAAGTGGGGGCCATTGTTTCTAAAACACATCACGAAAAGATCTTGAGTTATATTGATCTTGCCAAAACGGAAGGTGGAAAAATTTTATGCGGAGGCAAAGCCTTAAAGTTAAACGGAGAACATGCCGATGGTTATTATATTGAACCAACTATTATTGAAGGACTCGATTATAAATGCAGAACCAATCAGGAAGAAATTTTTGGCCCCGTTGTTACCATCACTCCATTTGATACAGAAGAGGAAGCTTTAAAGATGGCCAATTCTACTATTTACGGTTTAGCAAGCATTGTGTGGACAGAGAATTTAACCCTTGCCCACCGAATAGCAAATAATATTCACGCCGGAATTGTATGGATAAATTGTTGGTTGTTGCGTGATCTGAGAACACCATTTGGGGGCGTAAAGGCCAGCGGCGTTGGCAGAGAAGGCGGCTTTGAGGCTCTTGACTTTTTTACCGAGCCGAAAAATGTTTGTATAAAACTTTAAATTATCTTGGTAAATTTTTACGACATATTAGGAATAAAGTCCGATGCAAGCCATAGCGAAATAAAATCCGCTTTCAGGGCATTGGCTAAAATTTACCATCCCGATAAAAACCCTAATGGCCAGGAAGAATTTAAAAAAATTCTGCGGGCTTATGAAACGCTCATCAATCCTTCGCGTAAAGCATCTTACGATACTAAGTTAAGGTATCACAAGAACGCGGTGAATACCCCAAAAACTCCGGGCAAAAAAAACTGGAGCTTTGAAGAAAGTGAACTGAAGCGCAGGAAATATTATGATGAGCACATTAAAAAGCATGAAAAAATAAAGACCACTAAAGCCCAACACGCCGAATTAAAAATAAATTATAACGAATACAAATACATTTTATTTGCAACACCAATTGCAGTTGCCCTTTTTTTATTGATCATAAAATTAGCGGCATCACCGGAACCAAAAAACATTGCAGTAAAAAATAGTTCTTTGGCCGGAGAAAATAAACGCGTTTTAAAAATGGGTGATTCTCCCTATGCCGAACATTTCGGTAATCAGCGCTACAACACCGCCGAAAATAAAAAACTGACCATTAAAAATAATACCGGAAAAGATATTGTAGTTTGTTTGTTTAACGAAATGGGTTTTTTAAGGAGTTGTTTTATTCAAAATGGTTTTTATGCTGAAATTCCTCAGTTGCCTAAAAAAGACCTGCGACTCAGGTATTCTGAGGGGTTGAACTGGGATTTTGAAAAACAATTGCAGGAAGCTAAATTATACGGCACCTTTACAAAAGATTTGAGTTTTTACAAAAGCATTGCCAAAACTGAATTAGGAGCCATAAATGAGATAACTTTGATATACGGAGTAAACGAGGGGTTTGAAACCATAAACGAAAAAGAATTTTTTAATAAAGAAGAATCATGATAAAAAAAATTGAACACATTGGCATTGCCGTAAAAAACATAAATGACAGTAACGCTTTATTTAAAAAGTTATTCGGTAAAGAACATTATAAAATTGAAACGGTAGCAAGCGAAGGCGTGAACACTTCTTTTTTTTTATTAGGCGAAACAAAAATTGAATTGGTGCAGGCAACGAGCGAAAACAGTTCCATCGCGAAATTCATTGAAAAAAAGGGAGAAGGCATACACCACATTGCTTATGAGGTAGATGATATTGAACAGGAAATGGCAAGATTAAAAAATGAAGGTTTTGAATTAATTAATGCGCAGCCAAAAGACGGAGCGGATAATAAACGGATCTGTTTTTTACATCCAAAAACAACGAACGGTGTTTTGGTAGAACTTACACAAGAGAAAAAATAATGAGCGATATAAAAATAAATATTCTAAACAGCGACGACTCAATCACAAATATTGAGGCGCCAACCGATATGGGTTTAAGTTTGATGGAAATTTTAAAAGGCCATGAGTATGATATTTTAGCAACCTGCGGCGGCATGGCCCTTTGCGCCACTTGCCATGTTGAAATAGTTTCGGGTTTTGATAAACTAAAAGAGATCAGTGATGATGAGTACGCTATGTTGGATACACTTCCAAACATTACCTCTACTTCCCGCCTCTCTTGTCAATTAAGGATTTCGCAAGAAATGAATGATATTACCGTACGAATTATGGGAGATGGGGTATAAAAGTTTAACCGCAAAGGTGCGAAGGATGCGCAAAGCACGCTAAGAAAAAAAACTCTGTGTTTCTCCGTGTTCTTAGAGTCTCCGTGGTTAATCTCCGTCATCTCTCAAAAATCCCTTTCGCTATTCCAAATACTGCTGCTTAAATTTTTGCCGAATGCAAATGTAAAATAAGCGGTAACCCCCATATTAAAAATAAGTATGTGAAAAAATACGCCTATTCGGTACGAACTCCAATAGGTTACCTTGCTATCGTAAGTGATCAAGGAGGTTGGCAACGAAAGTGCGATAATTAAAGTAACAAGGATCAACGTAACAAAAAGTGTTTCAATATTTCTAAATGGCCAGCTTAACCATTTTTTATGTTCTCTTAATCCGTTGCCCCATTGATGAATTAAATAATAATTACCCAAATTGGTCGGCGCAAATAAAAGAGCGTTATCGTTATTTTCTTCCTCTCTGAAAAATTTAGAAGTGCTTAAAACTTTAAATCCTTTGAGCGATTTTTTATATTCTCCATTAAGGTATTCAATTTTTAACACCGACTCGTAGGGAAAATCGTTTTTGTAACATTGGCTGTTTAAAAATCGTAAACGGTATTGTATTGCCAGCTTTTTAATTTCGGAGCTCTTAAATATTTTGCTTTTATCCACCTCCTCTTCATCAATTAATTCAAA
>JANYBY010000139.1 GCA_025360565.1 Bacteroidota bacterium | reverse complement strand
ACGCAAATGCAGAATCCTTTAACTCTAAAATAAAAAACTTTAGAGCCAATTTAAGAGGTGTTACAGATATTAAATTCTTCCTTTTTAGGCTTCAAAAATTATTTGCTTAGAATTTTGTCCCCAACTTTTGTCCTTGACCCGCTTTAACTCTTAGGGTGTAGAGCTTCATTCTAATCCCGATAGCATTCGCCTGAGCTCACCCCGAAGTCTATCGGAATCTCCTTTGGAGAAGAAGTTGAGAACAAGATTTTACTCCAAAATTTCAATAGTACTGTTTAGCTGAAGTAACCTGTTTGTTTTTTCTCTGATAGAATCGCAAAGCGCTTCATGCTCATTTAAATGCCGGCCGTAAGAAGGAATAATTTCTTTTAATTTAGCTTGCCATTTTTCTGATTCAACTCTTTCTTTAAAACATTTTTTCAAAACGTCAAGCATTACCGATGCCGAAACGGATGCTCCGGGAGATGCACCCAGCAAGGCCGCTATTGAACCATCTGCTGCACTTACAATCTCAGTTCCAAATTCTAAAACTCCCCCACCAACATGATCGTGATCTTTTTTAATTATTTGTACGCGTTGGCCTGCCTCCTCTAATTTCCAATCTTCAATCTTTGCAGTGGGTACAAATTTTTTCAGCGCCTCAATTCTATCTTCGGGCGATTGACGTACCTGCTCAATTAAATATTTTGTAAGGGGAATATTATGGATACCAACCGACATGATCGGCATTAAATTACTTAGCTGCAATGATCCCGGCAGATCCATCAAAGAGCCGTGTTTTAAAAATTTTGTAGAAAATCCCGCGTAAGGCCCAAACAGCAATGCGCGTTTGCCATTAATAATTCGCGTATCTAAATGCGGCACCGACATTGGCGGTGCACCAACCTCAGCCAGACCGTAAACTTTTGTTGAATGCTGTTTTATTATTTCTTCATTCTGGCAAACAAGCCACTGTCCGCTCACCGGAAAGCCGCCAAAGCCATTTCCTTCCGGTATATTTGCCTCTTCTAATAAAGGTAAAGAGCCGCCGCCCGCGCCAATAAAAATAAATTTTGCTTCAACCGTTCTTTTATGATGAGATACAATGTCTTTCGCTTCCATTTCCCAATGTCCATCCGATTTTCTTTTTTCTAAAAAACCAACCTGGTGATTTAAAAATAATTTTACGCCGGGTAAAGAAGTAAGGTGATCAAAAAGATTTTTTGTGAGCTCCCCAAAATTTACGTCGGTGCCCAGATCCACTCTTGTTAAAGCAACTTTATCATCTGATGTACGACCTTTCATCATGAGCGGGATCCATTTTTCTAAAAGATTTTTGTCCTCTGTATAGGTCATATTCTTAAACAAAGGATGTACACTTAAAAGCTCAAAACGTTTTTTTAAATAATTTACATTGTGCTCCCCCCAAACAAAACTCATGTGCGGAACAGAATTAATAAATGACTGAGGATCTTTTATAAACTTTTTTTCTACCAGATAGGACCACAATTGTTTTGACACCTCAAATTGCTCGGCAATTTTAAATGCCTTTGAAGTATCAATTTTTCCGCCTTCTTTTTCGGGCGTATAATTTAATTCGCAAAAAGCAGAGTGCCCGGTACCCGCGTTGTTCCATGCATCCGAACTTTCTCCGGCAACAACATCCAAACGTTCGTAGATCTCAATTTTAAGCTGGGGCTCTAATTCCTTTAATAAAATTCCCAACGTGGCGCTCATGATTCCTGCACCAATTAAAATAACATCCGGATGCGAGGTAGGCTCGTGGTGGATGTGAAATAAATGCGACATTGTTGACATGTGGATGGGTTTAAAATTTTTGGTAGTGGTTTTGTAATTATGAATTTGTTTCTAAATAAAATTTCTCTAACCAAAGAAAGCAATCTTCTCTGTTTGTAAAGCCTTTGGTTGGCACTCTCGGTTTATTCACATGCATAAAAAAATTAAGAAGTATCTTCTTTGCGAGATTGTCAACAAGAACAGTAGTTGCTAAAGTATATTTAACCCCCTCTTCCGAAGTTGCATATTTTCGTGCTTCACCGCTTATTCCTAAAAACTCATGGATTGAAAAGTATAATGGCATTTTTTTTCCGCCGCCTAATTCAAAAACAGTTTGTTGCATTTTCTTCAAATGAATTACTTCAATCTCTTGGATCGATGTGTCCCAGATAATTTCAATAATTCCATTGTCGTATAGTACAGCCTTTAAAATGTTCTCAACATAAGATTCTTTTACTTTTAGCATGTTTCTCTCTGCTTTTCCAATTTAATCATTCCGATCCAGGATTTCGTTTGAGCCTGATAGTCGTTATTAATTATACGATTGTAAAAATTTTACCAATATCCTCCCTACTTCTTACTCTCCGCCGCTTTCGCGTCAGCTTTTGCTTGTGCTTCCGCAATTTGACTTTTGCATTTAGCTTCGGCATCGTCCACTATCTTCTGCACTTTTTTATCTACTTCCTGTTTTGCTTTTTCAGCTGCTTTTTTTGCAACGGCTTTCGCAATCGGGTTTCCGGCTTGTTCAACTAAAGCGTCGGCCGAAGCGTAACCTTCTTGTTTTGATCTTTCAGCATTTGCCTGCGCTTCTGCTTTCGACTTTTCGCATTGGGCTTTTGCATCTTCCAATATTTTTTTAGCTTCTTCGGCTGCTTTATCAATCGCGTTATTTAATACCTGCGTTGTTACTGTTGCCACCGCGTTTGTTGCGTCTTCTTTTAAACTTGTTTTAATGGTTGGTTTCATTACCGTACCGCCAAATAAAGCGGTCACTTTTATTTTATCGCCCACCGCCATATTTGTTCCGGCCTTTGCGTTTGCCTGATTTAATAATCCTGTTAAAGCATCGGCCGCCGCGCCGCCAAACATGGTCTTAGGCATTTCTAATTTCCATTTGTAATCTATAGTTTGGTCAAAGCCCGTGCTGCCACTGATATTTACCGGCATGTTATTTACTTTGGTATCAAAAGGTGCCATTACAATTCTTCCGTTTATGATTTGATACTGAACAACTAAATTATTTATATCCATACTTTTTAATTGTTCAATCTTTAGTGCTTCGCCCAGTTTCATGAATGGAGGAAAGCCGCTTACATTTACTTTATCGGTTTTAAAAGTGCCATTTGCTTTTACCGCGTTTAAGTCCGGTTCCATTTTATCATTTAACGATGTATTAAAGTTTTCTAAAGTAGCGGTGAATTTTCCTTTGGCATATTGTCCCACCGGTGCCATTTTTTGAATGGTGGCAAACGATTTGTAAGTTTCCTGTATATCAAAATTCTCAACTTTTAAATTTAAACCTGTGGTTGGTTTTTTAATATTGGTGGTTTCGTAAAAACCATTTATTACCAAAGAACCGCCTAAAATATTCATACGTAAATTGGTCATGTCCACTTTCGAATTTCTTACAACTATATTTCCAACCATGTTATCTAAAACCAAATTGGTGTAAAGCACTTTATCAATTTTAGTATCTAAATTAAAATCAATATTAGAGGGAACAGCCGCAACACCTGTAGATGCTGTTGAAGTAGCAGCAGTTGCGGTTGGCGCCGCAGTTGTAGTTGGTGCAGACGACGAGCCCATTAATTCGTTCAGATCCATTAAACTGCTGTTAACGGCAAACGATCCTTTTATCAAATCGTTCTTAAAAAGATATTGCATAAAGTTTTCAATCTTACCATGGGCTTGTATATCGCTCTTTCCTAATTTCGCGTCAAATACAGCCAGCTCCACAAATTGCGTGGTGAAATTTAATTTCATGGTCTTTAACATCACCGCATATGGTAAGGTGGCGGTTTTATAATTTACATTATCAATTTCTAACGCGCCTTCGGCTTTAAATTTATCGTATTCTTTTTTATCGAGCGCGCTCATGTGCCCCGCGATCTTAATATCCGATTTTATCATCCCGTTCAGATCATCGCTTTTTTCAAGGGGAATAAATTCTTTTACCGAAGCCAAATCAATGGTGCCTTTTATTTCGGCAGATAAGCCCGGATCGGAGATCGGCGTTTTTACATGCGCTGTCAGATCCAATGGATTGCCCGCCATTTCGATGTGAAATTTATTTACGTCGATGGTTGTAGCATCTAAAACTCCGGTAGGATTTGCTACCACAATATGCACGTTTACATTGTTAACCGATTTTGGCAGTGACGGATATTTGAACATCGCGTCTTTAATAGTGAGGTTAACGCCAAACGCAGGAAGCGAAGAAGCGTTGTAAGTTCCTTTGGCATTTCCATCTAAAGCCACCGAGCCGGAAGTTTTTAAGCCAGCAAAATCTTTGGTGAATACAGCAGGAATTAAAGAGAGTATAGATTTAAATTCGGTTTGTTTTGCCAAAAATTTCAGATCCATTTTTATATTGGTATCCGGCATTTCTACAAATCCATCCAGGCCTAATGTAAGATCATTTAAACTGAATTCGTTTTCTTTAAATGTAAATTTCATTTTAGGCATGTCCATATCCAGATCGGCTTTTAATCTGGTTTTTACATTGCTTAAATAACTTACACCGCCCATTTTAAAAGTTGTTTTTGCAATTTCCAATAAATTACTCAGCACAAAATTATCTTGCGTAAAATCTCCTTTTAACGTATAGTTGAAATCTTCCAGCTTAGCATACATGCCGCCTTTCATATCATCGTAAACAATATAGGCTTGCTGAATTTTAAACTCCTTTAATTTCATGGCAAATTTTGAAGGCTCTGAAGTTGGCGTTGCAGCTGCCGCGGCGGTAGAATCCGGTTTGGCAATATCCCAATTTGCTTTTCCGCTTTGCAATACTTTTCCTAAAATTCTTGGTTTGTCAATTAACACCGAATTAATTTTATACTGGTCGCCGGCAATTACGCTTTTTATATTCAGGTCTAAACTTAATAACGGAATAAACGCTAATGTATCGTCTTTAAAATCATCTATCCCGATAACACTTACGTTATTTATTTTAAAGCGAAAATCGGGGAAAGAAGAAAAAATACTGAGGTCAAATTCTCCAAAATCTACTTTCGCGTTTAAATTTTTGTTGGCTTCTTCTTTTACAAGAGCCACAATTTTATCTTTAAAAATAAACGGCGCGGCAATTAAAAAAACGATCAGTAATAATAAGGTTATACCTGTCCATTTTAAAATGCGGCGAAACAATGATTTTTTTGGTTTTGGGTTCGACATGGGTTTAATTTTAGAGCTTTAAAGATAAGAAGAATTGAGAGAAAATATACTTTTGTAAACGATTTCTTAAAATTGCCTATTTTACCGACCTTTGAGGCTTAAATGGGCGCCTTTAGGCCATTATTTACTTATATTTATTGGGAAAATGTAAATGAAGCTATACTTAAATATCACCCTTTCGTTTTTACTATTTACCTCTTGCGCCACGTTCTTAAACCATGGCACTCAAAAAATAAATATTTCGGGCGATAAAAAAATAAAAAATATACGATTAGACACTTCCAATAAACCGGAAAAAGAGGGAAGTGTGTATTTCGCTTTCCGAAATAAAAAACCGTTGATCCTTCATTTTGAGCTGGACAGTTTAACTAAAACAATCACTTTTAAACCAAAAAATTCTTTCGCTTTTTGGAGTAATATTTTTTTTAATGCGGGAATTGGTATGCTG
>JANYBY010000108.1 GCA_025360565.1 Bacteroidota bacterium | reverse complement strand
CCCGAAAGCATTGGCAATAAATTGATGATCACTATGGTTTTGGTCTCATTTTTGTTTTACCCTGTTACCAATTGGGCGGCAAAAAAAATAGGAAAGAAAAAGATCGTTTTAATATCCTTGCTCTTACTTGGGTTTATTTTTTTCGGGATATTTTTATTGGGAAAATTTCCTGTTGGTGCGGAAGTGCAAATTTATTCTTTAATAGCTTTGGCCGCAATTCCCCTTGCTTCTTTAAATATTTTGCCAAATGCTATTTTAGCCGAAATAATTGAAAAGGATAGTCTTGAAACAAAACAAAATAAAGAAGCCATTTATTTTGCCGTAAGATATTTTTTTGTAAAAGTGGCGCAAACTATTGGCATTGCTTTATTCGCTATGTTTTTGTTGTATGGAAAAGATGTAGGTAATGATTTTGGAGTAAGGCTTAACGGCTTATTGGGCTGCGGATTGTGTTTGCTGGCGGCTATAATTTTTACGAGGTTTAAGGAACACAAAACCTAAGTTTATAATTTCTTTTCTTTAATTAATAAGTTCTTTGGTAGATCAAACAGACTATCATCGAGCTTCTCAGAAATAAAATCGTCATAGGCCATCTTCTCACAGGTATACCCGTCAACCTGGAAGATGATGATATGAGGAATGCTATTCGAGAGGGTTACAAAATCGCCCCAGTGCCAATATTTATGCTGAGAGAATAATTTGGCGTTTATCTTATACTTTTTGAAATAGTAAAAATACTCCACCCCGTTTTCAGTATCAAATACATATTCCCTATCATGTAGCTCAATCCATTTGATTTTACCCTTAATCGTATCTTCACTTTTTTTGCTCGTTACATTTTTATAATGATATTTATAACGAATAGTATTGTTATTTATACCTGCGTCGATAGCGTATACTGTATCATTACGGCTGTATTTTTCGTAAATCCTGTTCGTCGAACTTTTATATAAAGACCATTCTTTCGAAGATCCGTTCCCTTTAATTAAGTAATCTCCATTTTTTATATAAAACGTTTCCTCACTACCTAGTCCTAACGACAAAGAAGTGTCAGCTTTTTTAGTTTTATTGTTATGATAAGAAACGGAATAAATTATTTTACCCACAAAGTATTGAGCTTTTGTGAAATTGAATAAGGAAAATAAAAAAGCAAATAGGATAAAACGCTTCATGATTTTTCCAGAAATTACCTCTCCGTATTATTCGGCATAGAATACACCATTTGCATTACATTAATATGGCGCATATCAAATGCGGCTTCGCAATAGCATAAATAATAATTCCATTTTCGAATAAAATGATCATCAAAGCCAAGTTTTTTCACTTCGGTTAAACGGCTGTTAAATTCCTTATGCCAAATATTTAAAGTGGTTGCGTAATCTAATCCAATGTCTTTTAGATCTAACAAGGTAAAATCACTTGTTTTATTTATAGATGCATTTATTGCGGCAACCGAGGGGAGTATAGAGCCCGGAAAAATATATTTTTGGATCCAATCAACGCCATTTTTAAAACTTTCGAATAAAGGGTCGGGGCAAGTGATCACTTGTAAAGCAAAAATGCCATTTTCTTTTAACAGATCAGAACATTTTTTAAAATACGTATCGTAAAATTCGGCACCAACCGCTTCTAACATTTCTATGGATACAATTTTATCGAATTTGCCTTCGAGTAAACGGTAGTCTTTTAAAACAACCGTAATTTTATCCTGTAATTTTTCGTGTGTAACAGTTTCTTGTGCTTTTTTAAATTGTTCTTGCGAAATGGTGACTGTTGTTACTTTACAGCCGTAATTTCTTGCAATATAGATCGCGTTTCCGCCCCAGCCACTGCCTATTTCAAGCACATGGTCGCTTTCTTTTAGCCGAAGCTGTTTACACAACCTCTCGTATTTTGCTAATTGCGCTTGTTCTAAGGTCATATTCTCTTCCTTAAAATATGCCGAAGAGTAGGTCATGGTTGAATCAAGAAATAACGCAAAAAAATCGTTGTTCAAATCGTAATGTTCTGAAATGTTTTTTCGTGAGCCGTTTATGCTATTATTGTTCTTTGAGTGCCTGATCTTATTGAACAATTTTAAAATATTAAGTCCTAAACTTTTTGTTTTACTCCCCGAAATAGAAGGCGCGTTTTCAATGTTCAATAAAAACCATTTAATTACGTTGGTAATATTGTCGGTGTCCCAATCGCCCTCTACATAGGCTTCGCCAAAACCAATATCGCCGAATAGCACACAACGTTTAAAAAAGGAATTGTTTTTTATTTCGATATGCGCAGTAATATTGCCTTGTCCGTTTCCAAAAACAATTGATTCTCCACTGGGCAAAAAAAGATTTAACGTACCAAGCTGCATTTTGGCGAACATGTTCAGGATGAGCTTTTCGTAAAAGCCGGATCTGCTTGCTATTCTTACCGCGGTTGGCATTGAGTAATCAGTTGCTAATATACGAATTTACCAATATTTTGGATTTTAGTTTTAAACACGCTAAGCGCCCAAACAATGGAATATTTTTAACTTTAAACCGATTTTTTTCGGTAAACGTCCCTTTGTAAATCGTCGTTTTTGGCTTTTTTATGAAAGGGAATTTTTTTTAACCATAGCAATATTGCATTCCAATGAATTAACGCAATAATTCTTAAGGTTAAAAATGGAAAACGGATGCTATATTTTAATAAATTTAAATTCGTTAAGGGTTTTTTAATTCCCGTTAACGTGCTGATAAAAAAACGTTCTTCATTTTTATAATCATCAATGCGAATGTTTAATTTTTCGCGGGGAACAGCAAGATTAAAATCAAAATTCGTATCGTGATCAATGAAGGGAGAAACATAAAAGTATTTTTTAGTATTTAAATGAAATTTATTATCCGCTAATTGGTCTTTTCCCAAAAAATACGGCTTCATTTCCCGGAAGGTATTGCTTACCTCCGCTACGCAGCAAAGTGGTACGTTGCCATCATCCATTACATAATAAAAGGAGACGGGATTAAAATTATAACCTAAAATATTTAAGTTGGTGAGGAGCATTATTTTTTCATTCGTATAATTAAAGCCGTTTTGTTTCAAATACTCAATTATATGTTGTTTTGTAGTTTTAGATCTGTTCGGTGCTTCAATGGGCAGCTGTAAATGTTCGGAATCTTTAAACGAAAAAAAATTAAATTTATTGCGGCTGATCATGAAGAACTGTTTCGGTAAAAGATCTAATTCATCCAGATCAATATAAAACATAAAGACGTTGTAATTAAACCTGTGAGGCCTTGGTGCCAAACGGTTGTGCATTATTGTGGCTTTATATAGGCAACTATTCATTACGAATTACGAATAAGTACGAATATACGAATCAGGAATGAACCAGATGCGTTATTGGATGTTGAACAGGGGCTCAATTTCTACGAATTACGAATAAGTACGAATATACGAATCAAGAACGAAGAAGGCGTGTTACTGGATGTTAAGTAGACGCTTAAACACTACTCCTTTTTGAGTAAAATTGATCAAAATGGCAAGTTTTATCTTGTTACTTCGTAAATATTCATTTACCTGGTCAATATTAGTTTTAGAATAAAAAAGATTCTTCTTTATTTCCACAACAATCTTCTCTTCTACCAGAAAATCGAAAAAAAGTTTTCCAACTACCTCGTTTTGAAACTTCAATGGCCCGTAAAATTGTTCTTTAAAAGTAAGTCCATTGTTTTTCAAAGCAATTGCCATGGCTTTTTGATAGAATTTTTCAGCGTGCCCAAATCCAAGTTCGTTAAAAACTTCATATGCACAGCCTACGATTCTATAGCTAAGTTCAGGATAAACTAAATCGTTCCTTTGAAGTTTGGTTTCCATTGAATAATAATAGCTTATAAAATTAGTAATTCGATTTGAAAAGTGAAAAAATATCTCGTTTAGCGTACAGATTTGTACATTAGGATCAATTCGTACTTCGTAGTAAATGTTGACACAGTTCCACGGCGCTCGCATAAGCGTCTTCGTGAAAGCCATAATTATAATAACTTCCACAAAAATAAAACGGGCCGCTTTGGTTCAATGTATGTAATTCTTTTTGAGCATTGATCGCCGGAAGGTCAAACAGTGGGTGTTCGTAATCTATCTCACTTATAATTTTTGTTTTATCTATGCTGCCCTGTAAGGCGTTAATTGACACAAAATAATTTTTAGTTTTTGAAACGCCCTGTAAACGGTTCATCCAATAAATGGTTGTTGGGATCTGCACCCCGTTTCGTTCTTCTATCCTGTAATTCCAACTACTCCATGCCGATTTTTTTTTTGGCATGATGCTTTCGTCGCTATGCACAGTTGCCTTGTTTAGATGGTATTTAAATGGTGAGAGTAGTTTTTTTTCTTCTTCTGAGGGCTTCTCAAGCATTCGTAATGTTTGATCGGCATGACTTGCGAAAATAACTTTATCAAATTCTTTAAATGTTCCATCTTCAAAAAAAATAACAGCTTTATTAATGCCACGTTTTACGGAAACCACTTTTTTATTTAAATGGATCTTATCTTTAAATGGTTTGATCAAAATTTCTCTGTATGCTTGGGATCCGTTTTCTAATGTGTACCATTGGTGTTGTGTGTCTAAACCTAAAAATCCATGATTATAAAAAAAACGGATCAATGTTTGTGCCGGAAAATCAAGCATTTTTTCCATTGGTGTGCTCCAAACAGCCGAACTCATTGGTACCAGAAACTTCCACAACATGTCTTCGCCAAAATCAAACTCTTTTATATATTGCTCAATTGTGTAATTAGCGTATTTAGGATCATCCAGTATTTTTAAACTCTCTTTATTAAAGTGCGAAATCTGCAGCAACATTTTAATGTACTTTATATTAAAAATATTCTTTCGCTGTGCAAATAGGCCTTTTATTCCTGATCCGCTATATTCTAATTTAGAAGGAAGATGCTGAACACTGAACGACATATCGGTTTTTTTTACCGGCGCTTTTATTTCATCAAATAATTTGCAGAGATTGGGATAGGTCTCAAAATTAAAGACCATAAACCCGGTATCAAT
>JANYBY010000106.1 GCA_025360565.1 Bacteroidota bacterium | reverse complement strand
CCGGTGTTTTCTTGTACATAGCAAACATTTTCTTGTGCAGCAACAACCCTTTCTTTTACGAGGAAAACATTTTCTTGTACGCGAAAGACCCTTTATGGTTCGCGAAAAACATTTTATGCTACAATATCAATCCTTTCTTGTACCCGATAAATATTTTATTGTTTGCGAAAGACCCTTTACGGTTCGCGAAAAACTCTTTATTGTACAATATCAATCCTTTTTTGTATGCGGTAAACATTTTCTTGTACGCGAAAGACCTTTTATGGTTCACGAAAAACATTTTATGGTACAATATCAATCCTTTATTGTACACGAAAGAATTTTTATGATACAATATAGATCCTTTAATGTACACGGAAAACATTTTATTGTACACGAAAGAACCTTTATGGTAAAATATAGATCCTTTATTGTACGCGGAAAACATTTTATGGTACAGTAACAACATACTTTTGTTTGCTAAAAACGGTTTAGTGTACCGGTTTTGCTTTTTATGTTAAAATAATTTGGTTAACAAAATACAATTCCTGAAGTAGGAGCTCGTTGCACTTACTTCACTTCAGGACTTTGTACCAGTTGTGGTTAAAAAACAACCACTTGTGCAAACCCTCGCCATTACTGAGTTAACAGATGTTAAGCTCCGTATCCTTGGCCTGAATATTGCGTTTAAGTATATTAATACCGAAGCAGAGCATAGCTCGCTTCAGTATTAATAAAGAATATAAAACAGGTGTAAATTATTTTTTAATGCATGCAAACAAAATAACTACACCACTAAAAAAAAATAAAATATGAGATAACGATGAAGCAGAACAAAGTTCGCTTCATCATAAAAGAAGAAACAGACCGTAATATCCGCCACGGCGGATTTGAAAACGAAAAAAAGTGTTGCCCTAAGAGTTCGATGCTATTATGCCTAACCCTCTCTTAACGCAAATCTTTAAATCCTTTCCACAGCCGGCAAAATTTTAAAAAGACCGATAGAAAAGTGTGTTCAGGTGATCACTTTATAAAAACAAAAGTTATGAAAAATAACCTAAAAGTGGCACTGAATATAAATAACCTTTCAGTGTCAGAAAAAATAAACAAGGCAAGGAGCTTTGTAGATGCCCTAACAAATAACCCGGGCATTTTTACAAACCCCAGCCCAGCGTTGGCAACCGTTACTACCGCGGTTGACGATTTAGAAACCGCGTGGAATGATGCGGTAGATGGTGGTAAGACCAGGAAAGCCCTTATGCACGACAAGGAAAAAGTAATGGTAAAATTGTTGTTTGATTTGGCACACTATGTTGAAGGTGTTGCCAATAACGATGAAACCATTGTGCACCTTGCAGGCATGGAAATAAAAAAGACCGGGCACATTAGTGTACCCGACTTTGAAGTAGTACATGCAGCCGATAGGGGCGCTGTGCGCTTAAGAGTTAAACCCGCAACAAAAAAAACAGTGTACAGATGGGAGTTTTGTAAAGACCCAATTGGTAATGCACCATTTACCGTTGCAAAAACAACTACACAAGCCATTACTAATTTTGGCGACCTTGACGAAGGCGTTAAATACTGGTTTCGTGTAGTGTTTATAAGCGATGGTGGCGAAAGCGTACCATACAACCCAATAAGTATAATTGTTATTTAGTTGTGTAACCTTAAGGGGCGGGTTAAACCCCGCCCTTTACTTTTTTATATAAACACAAGGTTAAGCGCCTCGCAATAACGTTGCGGAAATAAAACGAATGGGAAATCACTCCTCCTCTTCCTTTTTTATTTTTTTCTTTTTTCGCAAATTAATTTCGAAGGCAAACATAATAGTTGTTGGAAGATACTTAGGGCCGATTACTTTTACATTTTCTCCCGAAATAGTATTGTAATGGTAATAATCCTGAGTTACAGCTGGAGATACTATTTGCCGGATGCTCACATCAAACTTCAGATCTCTTTTAAATAACTTAAATGGAAAAGAAAGCCCTGCCGTTACTCCCGCCTGAAAATCGGTGCATGAATAGCCATTGTAAACCTCGTTATTACTGTAACTATAATTATAATACGTGTTTGTTGTTCTGCTTAACGAAATTGCAATAGAACTGTGTTCCATCCTTGCCAGGGCCAAACCAAATCTGAAATAATTTTTTCTACTTATTTTCATCAGCACATCCAGATTTAAAACACTTGCACGCTGAGCGATGCCTACTGATTCATATTCGTTCACCCCGAAAATATAAAGATTTGAGGTAAAAGAGATCCCAGGATTGAATTGAAAAACCCTGTTTTTTTTACAGAACAAAAAATTAATTCCAATCATCCACGAATCGCCTGTGCATGGGCTAATACCACTATGATCAACAAAAAAATTTGGCCCCATGCCGGCAACCAGATTTAATTGATTTTTTTGTGAGTGAGCCAATGAACAAAGAAAACAAAAGATAAATATGAGTAAGGCCTTTTTCATGCTTTACTTAATAACGGAAAAAACCTTAAAAAATTATGTTTGAGCGACTAAGAAACTATGGTTAAGTAAACCAATAACTAATAACGAAAACAAGTAACTGATAACAAATAACGAAAAACCAAGGACTAATGCCCCGCCTCTTTTTTCTCTTTTTTTGCCTCTGCCGAATCTACAGGAACAACAGCTTCGGGTGTTTCAACTGCAGCAGCTTCGGCCTTTTCGCTCTTTTCTTCTGTCGCTTCGTGTCCCTCTTTTGCAGGATTTTTTGAATGGTCGCCTTTTTCACAAGCTTCCATACATTCTTTGGAACAATTTTCCATGCAAACACATTTGTCGTTGCAAGGATCGCCTATACTCGTTAATAATAAAATAGCAGTTAAAGCTACCGCGGCTAAAATAAACGGTGTGGTAAACGAAACCGGTTTTGGTTCGTTTGAATGATGATCGTCGTGATGGTTTGACATAGTAGTTGTTTTTAATGATGCTAAAATAATATATATATTATTGTAAAAAAATTTTATTCTTTAATAAATTTTAAATAAGTACTGTTAGTAAGCCCGTTTACTTTAACAATGTACAAACCCATTTCAAGACCCGAAACATTAATGCCCTGCAAGCCACTGTTAATGGATTCTGCGGCAATTGACCTCACAATTTGTCCGTTAATGCCCATAATATCTACCCCTTTAATTTGTTTACCGTTAAGGTTTAAATACAAGAGGTCTTTTACCGGATTTGGATACATTTCCATACCGCTGATATCTTCGTTTTGTTTAACCCCGGTAATAACTCTGGCAACATCCCTGTATCTCACTTGCGTAATGGTAAAATTATTCCCGATTAAATTTCCGTTAATTTCTAAATACGGAATTTTACTGCTTGTAGTAAGCCATTGGTAACTCCTTTGATTATTGGGGAAGCCAACCGGAAAAGGAATAATATTATTCTTAATACTATCTTGCGAATATTGAGTGGTAATTAAGCGCAGGCAATTGGCCGTGCCGTAAGGCGTAGTTAGAGTTCCCCATCCATCTACCTTTGTAACCCTTGATCCTGTTTTTGAATATACAATTGGAATTAATGTACTTGATATGGTAGAAAATTTAAACGTTGTACTATCATATTTTGGATATGACATTGGAAAATTGTACAATTCATCCTTATCCGAATAATAATTCGGAACAGGAATAGCGCTAAAGGTCATGCCAGCCCCATCAGCTAAATACGCTTGCGGTGAATTTTGTTTTTTGTAAAAGTTATAATAATTAGTGATGGTTAAAGGCCCAGCGCCAAGGGTATCGGCAATTTTTTCGCCGTATTCGCTAAATCCCAAAAAGAAAAAAGCATAAGGGGTTAAAAGCGAGGATTTATAGGACCTCACACCCTGGCTTGTAGGCACTAAGCTAAAATTCCAGGCAAAATTAGTGCCTGTTTGGGTATAACTGCCAATAGAGTTTATTTGTGCGTTGCTGTAACGGAGGGTATCGCCGCTGCCCGGCATATTTGTATTACCAATAGAAATAGGGCTTTGAGCCCTTAATGCCACCGAAATTATGGCGGAAAATAATAATAGCGTATTTTTTGTCATCTTTGTAATTACATTAAATTTAACACGTCTAAGATACTAAATTTTCTATTTAACGTTAAATAAATACTGGCTTTTATAAACAAATATTCATTATTCGCCTCTTTTTGCATCTTGCAATTAGCGGGGTTTTCGCAGAATATTTTACTCAATATTATTTCGCCCCAAAAAAGTAAAGAAGTGTATAAATTAAATTACAAAAAAAAATTTACTTCAAAAGACGCGGCAACTAAAGAAATAGAAAACGTGATCTTTACCCTTCAATTTAAAGGGTATTTACTTTCTAGTGTTGATACAGTTTACGAAACGGGTAATACTATTAACGCGATTATAAACGAAGGTAATTTTTACAAAACGGCTCAGTTAAAACTCGGAAATTTAAATCCCACCCTCGCATCCAAACTCGGCATTAGCGAAAAATTGTATTTTAATAAACCTTTTAAATATAAAGAAGTAGCCCGAAGCATAAATAAAATAATTACTTATTACGAAAACAACGGTTACCCATTTGTGGCTGTAAGCCTTGATAGTGTTATTGTTTCGGACAATAGCATTAACGCCGTGATCAATGTTCAAAAAAATAAATTGTATAAAATAGATTCCATTGTGGTTATTGGCAATGCTAAAGTTAACCGGCGATTCTTAAACAGGTATTTATCCGTTAAAGAGAATATGTATTATAACGATGAAATAATCAGCGCTATTTCGCAAAAAATAAAACAACTCTCGTTTGTAACCGAAAAAGCCCCTCAGCAAATGCTGCTCACCAATAAAACAAATAAGCTAAGGCTTTTTTTAGACGAGAAAAAAGCATCACAGTTCGATGGAATTATTGGTTTATTGCCCGATGCTATCACAAAAAAAACAATTATAACCGGCGATGTAAAATTAAAATTAGTGAACGGTATTTTCAGGAATGGCGAAACCTTTGATCTGCAATGGCGGCGCTTAAAATCTCAAACCTCCGATTTTAGCGGTCGGGTTATTTATCCGTATTTGTTCGGTACACCTGTGGGTACCGATTATTCTTTAAAAATTTATAAGCGCGATACTACCTTTATTGATATTACAAATAACATTGGCGTACAATATTATTTTAGCGGTTTAAATAATTTTAAAGTGTTTTATAAACAACGTACATCCAACCTCATCTCCACTTCGGGTTTAAGTGCTATAACAGTTTTGCCCGATTACGCCGATATTTCAACCCAATCTTACGGCCTCGGATTTTTTTACGAAAAATTAAATTACCGTTTCAACCCGCATAAAGGCATTTCAATTAATTTAAACGGGCAAACCGGCAACAGGGTAATAAAGAAAAACCCGAAAGTGAACGATTTGGCTTATTCCAATCTTACACTCCGTTCAACCCAATATCAATTA
>JANYBY010000102.1 GCA_025360565.1 Bacteroidota bacterium | reverse complement strand
CCTGCCTTGCCGGTAGGCAGGTATCGAGACGTATCCCAAAAGGTTCTCGATACGATTTTTTAAAGAGGCAGATAAAAAATCTACTCGAACTGACACAGAATATGTTAATATGCAGCGTATAATTCCTTAATGGAATCACTCGATCCCAAAAAAAGAAATAATGTGTTTCAGTTCCTTATCATTACTAAAATCCAAACTAAGTTTACCGCTGCCATCGTTGTTGCGTTTAAACTGGTACTTCGTTTTAAACAATTTATCTAATTGTTTGGTAATTATTTTATCTTCCGTAGTAAGTTGTTTTTGAGAACGGATAACTTTTGGGCTTATTTTTATTTTTTCGCCTCTTGCCAATTCTTCAATTTGCCTAACCGATAATTCTTGTTCCAATGTAAGTGCAAAAATGGCTAGTTGCCTGTCTTCATTTTCAATATTAATAAGGGCTTTGGCGTGGCCCATGGTAATTTCCCTATCGCGAATTGCTTTTTGCACTGCAGCGGGTAATTTTAAAAGGCGTAAAAAATTGGTAACGGTGCTGCGTTGTTTACCTACTTTTTCGCTTAACTGTTCTTGTGTTAAATTGCACTCATCAATTAAACGTTTATACGATAAAGAAACTTCGATAGGATCAAGGTCTTCGCGCTGAATATTTTCTACCAGAGCCATTTCGAGCATTGCCTGGTCATCTGCTACTCTTATGTATGCAGGTACTTCTAAAAGTCCCGCCATTTGCGATGCGCGGAAGCGGCGTTCTCCTGAGATCAGTTGGTATCTATCATAACCCAGCTTGCGAACCGTTAGTGGCTGAATAATGCCGTGCGTGGCAATACTTTCACTTAACTCCTGCAAAGCATTTTGTTCAAAATTTGTTCTTGGCTGAAACGGATTGGTTTCAATGTATTTTATTTTAATGGCAGCAACCGTATTTGCAACCGGTGCTCCTTCACCAACATGTTTAGTGGTAATATCGGTTTTGGCATTCTCTAACAAGGCACTTAATCCTCTTCCTAACGCCGGTTTTTTTGTAGTACTCATCTCTCTTTATTGTTTCTTGTTCCTGGTTTCTTGTTTCTTGTTCTGTGTACCTACTGCCACTCTATGATCTTTCTCGGTCATGCATCCCTTTAGTCTTGCCTCTTGATTCCCGTTTGTTGGTCTCGTCCCGATAGCTATCGGAACCGCTCTACCTGACAGACTGCCATTGCCTCCTGTCTAATGCTACTGTCTTCTGCTTAAGTGTTAAATGTCCTCACTTAGCTCTTCAGTTTCTGCAACGCTGATGGTTCTGTTACTATCGCTGATTTTGGTTAAGCCGTTACGTTGTAAAATTTCGCGGGCTAAATTTAAATAACTGGTAGATCCTTTACCTACAGCATCGTGCATAATAATGGTTTTGCCAAAGCTTGGGGCTTCTGCCAATTTGGTATTTCTTTGAATCAAGGTATCAAACACCATATCCTGAAAATGTGTTTTTACTTCTTCCACAACCTGATTGGCCAGGCGCAAACGTCCGTCGTACATAGTTAACAGTACTCCTTCAATATCTAAATTGGTATTTAAATGTGTTTGAATGATCTTAATGGTTTGTAATAATTTTCCCATTCCTTCCAACGCAAAATATTCGCACTGAACCGGAATAATAACACTGTCGGCCGCACACAACGAATTAATAACCGTTAATCCCAAAGAAGGGCAGCAATCTAAAATAATAAAATCGTATTTGTCTTTTACTTTATCAAGCGCTTTTTTCATCATGTATTCGCGGTTGGTAAGGTTTACTAATTCAAGCTCAACGCCCACCAGATCTGCGTTTGTAGGCAACAGGTATAAATGCGGCGTATCGGTTTTAAGGATCACGTCTTTTGGATGAACACTATCAATAATGCACTCGTACAAACCCGCCTTAACATTTGCCGGATCAATACCTACGCCGGAAGTGGCGTTGGACTGGGGGTCGGCGTCGACCAATAAAGTTTTGTATTCTAAAACGGCAAGGCTCGCCGCTAAATTTATGGCTGAAGTTGTTTTGCCAACTCCGCCTTTTTGATTCGCTATTGCTATTATTTTTCCCATATTTTTCTATTTTTAAATAGTGAAATGAACTCTTTTACTTCACTAATATTTTTCCTATTTCCAATAAACTTAATTTTTTTCCCGCGCTTTCAAATTTTGTAATGGCTTCGTGTTTGTCAATTTTAATATAACCAAATGTATCGTAATGCATTCCTATAACATCATCGCAATTAATAAAACTACAGGCAATAATTGCGTTATCCACTCCCATTGTAAAATTATCGCCAATAGGTAAAAACGCGAAATCAATTTTTCTGTAATTACCTATCAGTTTCATATCGTATGTTAAGGCCGTATCGCCGGCGTAATAAAAATTTCCTTCACTGCTTTCAATTACAAATCCCATTGGATTTCCTCCATAACTTCCATCGGGCATGCTGCTACTGTGTATTGCCGATACACATTTAACACTGCCAAAATCAAGTTTTAACTTTCCGCCAATATTTGTCGGATGCGTATTTTCAACGCCTTGTTTTGTGAGCCAACTTATAACTTCCCAACACGCAATTACTTTGGCTTTTGTTCTTTTAGCAATAGCCACCGCATCTGCAATATGGTCTTCATGACCATGAGAAATTAAAATATAGTCGGCTTTTATTTTTTGAACATCAATACCTTTTGCCAGTTCGTTAGGAGAAATGAAGGGGTCAAACAATAAATGTTTCCCATTAATTTCAACGCCGAAGCAAGAGTGACCAAAATAAGTAATGTTCATAAATCAGAAACAAAAAGCGTAACTTGATGTTTGTAAAATTAAACTAATTACTGATTTTAGGAACCCTTAGTTTTTAACAAACAAGGGCAATAAAGCAACAATGTGTTAATAAAATTTATGGGACCAACGATCATAATAAGTGCCACCAATCGCCCGAACAGCAATACCATGAAGGTAAGCAGGATATATGCTGATATTTTAGGAGCTAAGAATGAGGAGTGTAAAATTTTGGACCTAGGCCTACTTCCCGAAAATTTTGTTTTTACCGAATCGCATGGAAAAAGAACTGAAGCGTTTGAAAAGATAGTTAATGATTACGTTTTAACAGCCACTAAATTTATTTTGGTGGTACCCGAATACAACGGAAGTTTTCCGGGAATTTTAAAATCGTTCATTGATAGTGTTCAGCCTAAAGACTGGGCTAATAAATACGTTTGTTTGGTTGGTGTATCGGTAGGAAGAGCCGGAAATTTACGCGGACTAGATCATTTAACGGGCATATTAGGTTATTTAAAAATGCATGTGTTCTATAATAAACTTCCTATTTCGGTGGTGGATAAATTATTAGATGAAAATGAAAAATTTAAAACCGCGGAGCAATTAAACGTTTGCACAAGCCAGGTGGAAGGTTTTTTAAGTTGGGCTGAATAAGTAGCCAAGAATGTTAAAACGCTTGTTATCTCGGTCTTATTTTATTAAATTTGATAAGGGTAATAAATGAAATATTTGTTCATCATATTCAGTTTATTTTTAAACGTTGCAAATGCGCAGGTATTTTGGACCGAAAATTTTAATAATGGTTGCGTTGCAGCTTGTGCGGGGCTTGGTTACACGGGCATTAACGGACCTTGGGGAGAAACAATTACAGGGGCTCAGGGCGCAGATCCAAATACATGGTTTGTAAGTTGCGCAGAAAATGGCAATGCGGTGGGTGCATGCGGTTCGCCTTGTGGGGCAAACGCTACCATGCATTTGAGTGCCGCTATCGGAAATCTTTTTTGTCCGAATGATTGCGGGGCAGCCTACGATGCCGGAGGATTATGCGGTATTTTTTATTGTCCCCAAACAAATAGGAGAATTGAGTCGCCGGTAATTAATTGCACGGGGCAAGTGGGCATTAGCTTAAATTTTAATTATATTGAGAATGGACAAGGTCTTACCGACAATGCAACAGTTTGGTATTTCAATGGCTTAGTTTGGGCGCAGATAGATGACCCGCCGAAAACATTAACCGGCTGCGGTGGCCAAGGTATTTGGGCTGCTCGAACGGTGGCAATGCCGGCATCGGCAAATAATAATGCAGCGGTAAAGATCGGTTTCAGGTGGGTAAATAATGATGATGGAGTTGGAACGGACCCTTCTTTTGCGGTGGATGATGTTACTTTATCTGCACCAACGCTTCCGGTTACTTTGGTTTCGTTTAATGCAAAAGCGGACGATAGAGATATTGATATTGACTGGGCTTCTTTTGATCAGAAAAATTTTGATGGTTTTTTTGTTGAAAGATCTTTGGACGGAGCGAATTTTACCGAGATCAGTTTTATTAAAGGCGAAAGCAACAGGCATGAAAAATTTAATTATTCCTTTGAGGATAAAGAGGCGGAAGGAAATAAACTTTACTATTACCGGTTAAAAAGTGTGGATAAGGACAGGTCGTACAATTATTCGGAGATAAAAACGGCTAAGATCTGGACTTACAAAAGGGATATTGTTTCGTATTATGACGGCGCAAAAATTACTTTGGTAAATACCGAGGGGGTAAGCGACTTTACTAAAATGGAATTATTAGATCTGACAGGGAAGGTCATTCTTTCGGGTGAGATTAGCAAGGATAAGGCCGCCAACGAGTTTAACGCAGAAGCTTTAAATAAAGGAATTTATTTTTTGAGGGTTGGAAATTTATCCGAGAGCCGAACTGTAAAAGTAAGCGTTTGGTGATTATAAGTATTTATTAAGCCAGGTATTTTTTAAAGGCTGTTCCCATTTAACCAGATCAGAACTATTAGCAAGCGAAGTGTTATACACAATTGTATTTTCGGTAAGTTGATGTTGTGTTAAAAGCTCTTTTATGTTTGAGACGTGTGTAATTTCTACTTCGTCGTTTTTTTTGTAAGCTACCAAAAGCCGGTTCATTAATTCTATGGAGAATTTTTTTTCAAGATCTTTAATAAAACGGGTTAATTTATCAATGCTACATCCGCTTGCTTCATGCACATCTTCATGCGCTTTAACAACAATGATCTTATTTTTATAAATTTCGAACTCGGCTGTAAGCTTTTGTTCATGGGCGGTCCAGCCACTTATAAAGTTATGGCACTCTATTTTTAGCGCGGCAACTTCTTGCGTGGTTAAATTTTTGCTGATAATATATGTCCAAACCCGGTTCATTTAAAATGGGGGATTAATGCCTGTGTAATTATGCGGTGTTATTTGTTTCAGTTCTTTTTTTATTTCATCAGAAACCGATAAACCGTTTATAAATTGTATCAATGAATCTTGAGTAATATGTGTATTAGTGCGGGTAAGATCTTTTAAAGCTTCGTAAGGTTTTGGATATCCTTCTCGGCGCAAAATAGTTTGAATAGCTTCGGCAACTACGGCCCAGTTATTATCCAGATCTTTTTTAAAAGCCTCTTCGTTCAAAATGAGTTTATTTAATCCTTTTAAAATACTTGTATAAGAAATAAGCGAGTGAGCCAGGGGAACGCCAATATTTCTTAAAACGGTGCTGTCTGTCAAATCCCGCTGCAAGCGCGATACGGGAAGTTTAGCGGATAAATGTTCGAGCAGGGCGTTTGCCAATCCTAAATTTCCTTCGGCGTTTTCAAAATCAATAGGATTAACTTTATGCGGCATGGCCGATGAGCCAATTTCGCCTTCTTTTAATTTTTGTTTAAAATACTCAATGCTTACATAAGCCCAAACATCGCGGCAAAGATCCAATAAAATAGTGTTTATCCGTTTAAGTGCATCGCAATAAGCGGCTAAATTATCGTAATGTTCAATTTGCGTAGTGAATTGCGATCGGTTTAATTTTAAGGATGTATTCACAAAATTATTTCCAAATTCTAACCAATTTAATTTTGGGTAAGCAATTTGGTGCGCGTTAAAATTACCGGTTGCACCGCCAAATTTTGCAGAGAAGGGAACGGCTTTTAATTGAGTAAGCTGTGCGTTTAAACGCTCAACAAAAACATAAATTTCTTTTCCGAGTTTTGTTGGCGAGGCAGGCTGGCCGTGTGTTCTGGCAAGCATCGAAATATTTTTCCACTCTTTACTAAGTCCGGTAAGTTTTTCAATCACTCCACTAATGCCCGGAAAAAGTACGTGAGTAGAAGCTTCTTTTAACGAAAGTGGAATAGACGTGTTATTGATATCCTGAGAAGTTAAACCGAAATGAACAAACTCTTCGTATTTTGATAAACCCAGCGTGTTTAATTTTTCTTTTATAAAATACTCAACTGCTTTTACATCGTGGTTGGTTGTTTTTTCGGTCTCTTTAATTTTAAGCGCGTCGTTAACCGAAAAATTTACATAAATATTTTTTAATTGTGTTTTTACGGCGGTATCCAATTTTGGAAGTTGCGGTAAGCCGGCTTCGGTAAGCGCAATAAAATATTCAATTTCAACCAAAACACGGTATTTAATTAAGCCAAATTCCGAAAAATAAATATCCAGCGGCTCGGTTACTTTCCTGTAGCGTCCGTCTATTGGAGAAATAGCTGTTAAGGTGTTTACTTCCATGTTAATTAACAAAGAGCAAATTTACTATAAAAAGATGAGTTTTTTTTATACATTGTTATTTTTATTTTTGGAATGGTGTCTATTAATTGGATGTACGTGATGAAGGTTTGCAACATAAAGGCTATGATTACACAAGGTGCTAAAAAAAATAAACTGTTTAGTTGCTTTGCCATTAGGTATGTGTTAGTTTCACTAAGCATTGTAATTACAATGCAATTTTATGGTCAACCAAAAAAAATTATCGCTCTCTTATCCGAAATTAAAACGGCAAAAGATACCGGTAAACTTAAGCTCTACGGACAACTTTGCAGGGCTTATATTAATGTAGGGGAATATGAACTCGCCGATTCAACGGCTAAAGAAACCATTCGCTTTGGGGAAAACCTTTCTATCGGTAATGCAAATTCGGAATTAGGTTTAAGATGTAAGTTAAGTATTGCAAAATCGCTTTCGAACCTGGCAATGATAAATGATAAAAAAGGAAATTATACAATGTCGATTGAATACAGTTCGCGATCAATGGGGTTGTTCAATGAATTGAAGAACGAAAATGGAAAAGCGCAATGCTATATGTACATGGGCAACTCTTACCTTGGCCAAAGTAATTACCCTAAAGCGCTCGATTGTTTTTTTAAAGCACTAACAATAAACGAATCCATTAAAAATACATCCGGCATTTCGGGAGCCCTTGGCAGCATTGGTATTGTGTATTCGGATCGTGAGGAGTTTGATAAATCTCTTGAATATTATTTCAGATCACTAAAAATGGATAAGGAGGCAGATGACAGATCGGGAATGGCTGCAAAGTTTAGCAATATAGGTAGTGTTTATTTCCGTCAGAAAAATTTTCCGAAAGCATTGCAGTTTTTTTCTCAGGCATTAAAAATAATGGAAGAATTAGAGAATAAAAATGGGATCGCCATAAATGTTTGCAATTTAGCCGTAACATATGATGAGATGGGCGAATTTGATAAAGCCATTGATTATTATTTTAAAGGTTTAAAATTGCAGGAAGAAATGGGCGCACTGGGCGATCAAGTGAATACCCTGGTAAATATCGGCACATTTTATGCAATGCAAAAAAAATATGAAAAAGCTGAAGAATACCACACAAAGGCTAAAAAAATTGCTGAGGATATAGGAGATCTTGGCGGTATGGAGAATAGTTATCAAAATTTGAGCGACCTTTTTCAAAGACAATTAAAATGGGAACCTGCAATGGTTTATTATAAAAAGTACATTAATATACGGGACAGTATTTTTAATGAATCGAATACAAGAAAGTCAATTCAAAGCCAGATGAATTACGAATACGATAAAAAAGAAACAGAAGTAAGGTTGTTTCAAGAAAAAAAGGATGCAGTAGCAAAGCAGGAAAAGGAGAAACAAAATATTATTTTATTCAGTGTATGTGGCGTATTAGCTCTCGTTATTGGCTTCGCTTTTTTTGCGTACAGGAGTTTTTTACAAAAGAAAAGCGCTAATATTGAAATTATGGCCCAAAAACACCAAATTGAAGCAAAACAGAAGGAAATTCTTGACAGTATTCATTATGCCAAAAGGATTCAGACCGCCTTAATTACCTCTGAAAAATATATGCAGAAAAATTTGGATAAATTGATAAAAAACGTTTAAATTTAGCCTTATGGAAAAACAACAAGACAAAAAATTCTTTATCTTTTATAAACCAAAAGATATTGTAAGCGGCGATTTTTATTTTGCACTTTCGCACAAGCATCCCGACAGTAAAGTTGAAAAATTTTACTTGTGTACCGCGGATTGCACGGGGCACGGGGTTCCGGGCGCTTTTATGAGTATGTTAAATATTTCGTATTTGAATGAATCCATAATCGAAAAAAATATTTCTGAACCAAATGAAATATTAAACCATATTCGTACAGAGATCATTTCATCACTTAATCCTGAGGGTAGTGAGGAAGAATCAAAGGATGGAATGGATTGTATCTTATGTTCCTTTGATTTTTCAACTAACACATTGGATTACGCGGCTGCCAATAATAGTTTTTACATTGTACGTGGCGGCGAACTTATTTCGTGTTCGGCCGATAAAATGCCGGTAGGTATGCATAGCGATATGAAACCTTTTACTAAAAAAACAGTGAAACTCGAAAAAGGAGATGTTGTTTACACTTTAACCGACGGTTTACCCGATCAGTTTGGTGGGCCAAAAGGAAAAAAATACAAATACAAACAATTGGAAGAACTGCTTGTAGCCAATTATAAATTACCAATGGATGAACAAAAAGCAGCCTTGGGTAAAAGCTTTGAAACCTGGAAGGGTAACCTAGAGCAAATTGATGATGTTTTGCTAATTGGTATTAAGGTTTAATTATGGTCTGTTACCGTAAAATAGCTTAACCTAAATTCACTATCTTTGCGGTTCATGTCATTCAACGGTAAAACTGTCGCTTTTCATACATTAGGCTGTAAGCTTAATTTTTCGGAAACATCCACCATTGCGCGTTTGTTCTATGAGAAGGGGTTTATTAAAAAAGATTTTTCAGAAGCTTCGGATGTTTATGTGATCAATACCTGTTCGGTTACCGAAAACGCGGATAAGGAATGTAAAACCATTGTAAAAAACGCTTTATCAAAAAACGCCGACGCATTTATTGCTGTAGTTGGATGTTATGCGCAATTAAAACCTGAACAAATTTCGAATATTGAAGGAGTAGATGTTGTGTTGGGTGCCACCGAAAAATTTAAACTACTCAATTATATTTCTTTATCCGGAAAGAATGAACACGCGCAAATTCACAATTGCGAAATTGGGGAAGCTGATTTTTTTGTGGATGCGTATAGTGTTGGCGACCGAACCCGCTCATTTTTAAAAGTGCAGGATGGATGTGATTATAGCTGTACGTTTTGCACCATCCCTTTAGCCAGAGGCAAGAGTAGGAGCGATACCATTGAGAATGTAATTACCAACGCTAAAAAAATAGTGGCAAGCGGCGTAAAAGAAATTGTGCTTACCGGTGTAAATATTGGTGATTTTGGTTACGGGCAATTTATTGACGAAGAAAAAAAGAAAAGAGAGCATACTTTTTTAGATCTGATACAAGAGCTTGACAACATTGAGGGAATTGAGCGTTTTCGTATTTCATCCATTGAACCAAATTTATTAAAAGATGAGATCATTGAGTTTGTTGCCCGGTCAAAAAAATTTGTACCGCATTTTCACATTCCTTTGCAAAGCGGAAGCAATGTTATACTTAAAAAAATGAAACGCCGTTATCAAAAGGAATTGTATTTAGACAGGATCACCAAAATAAAACAATTAATGCCCGATTGCTGTATTGGCGTAGATGTGATCGTTGGTTTTCCGGGCGAGACGGAAGAGAACTTTAAGGAAACGTATGATTTTTTGAATGAATTAAATATTTCGTATTTACATGTGTTTACCTATAGCGAAAGAGATAATACTGAAGCCATCACCATGGCAGATGCCGTGCCCATGGCAGAACGCAAGCGTCGCAATAAAATGTTAAGAATCTTATCGGCCAAAAAATTGCGCGCTTTTTACGAAACCCAAAAAGGAAAAACGTTAAGCGTGATATTTGAACAGGAGAATAAAGCCGGTTTAATGCAGGGCTTTACCCAAAATTACGTAAAAGTAAAACAGCCTTTTAATTTGGCCACTTGTAACACCCCCGTAAACATTACCATAAAAGATTTTGATGAAGAGGGGGATATGGTGGGGATAATAGAGGAAACAATATTTTCAAAGTCCGAAATATAAGATCTAGCGTTCCCGATAGCTTTCGGG
>JANYBY010000101.1 GCA_025360565.1 Bacteroidota bacterium | reverse complement strand
TCATCTTTTTATTTTTAGAGCTGCCAAACTGGTCGGCATAACCATCTGTAAATAGATAGATCATATCGCCTTTGCTTAGGATTAATTTATGCCCCTCAAAAATCTGTTCATCAGTTGTAAACCCGCCAACTGCTTGCTTAGTAGGCTTAATATCCTCAACTGTATTTGTATTTTTTCTTATTATCCAAAGTGGCCGGTTTGCACCCGAATAATCAATTGTGGTTCCACTATTTTTTTTATTAATTTTAATTATCGCCGCATCCATCCCGTCCTTACTTCCGTTCGCGGTATTTTGTGAAAGTGATCTTTTTACACCCTTGTTTAATCCGCTCAGAATAGCTTCAGGTATGTTTGTTTTTGCAGCCGCCTTATCTAAATTTTCTTTGCCAATTAAACTCATAAAAGCCCCGGGCACCCCATGCCCTGTACAATCCACAGAAGCAATCAAAAATCCTTCTATCGTTTCGGCGCACCAGTAAAAATCCCCGCTAACAATTGCTTTTGGTTTATATAATATAAAATAACCCTCTTTTCCTCCCAAATTTTTGTCCAGTATTTCGTCGGGTGCCAATAAACTTTGCTGTATTAATTTAGCATAATTAATACTATCGGTTATCTCACGGTTCTTCTCCTCAATTACAGCATTGTTATGCGACAGTTGAATTGCATTTTGTTTATTTAATTTAAAACTCCGGTAAATAAAAAATATGGCTATAAAAGATAAAATAAGCGCAATGGCGGAAGCTATAATTAATATTTTTTGTTTCGAGTTCTCCGAAGTTTTTGCTCTTATTTGTTCTTTTTGCAGTTTAAGATCGGCATCCTTTTTTTCTGTTTGGTAATTAATTTCAAGCTCGGCAATTTGTTTATTTAATTCAATCGAAGCAACCGAATCTTTCGTTTCTATATAGTTTATTAATTCAGAAGCGGCGGTTTTGTATTCACCTAACTGGTTTAAATTTTTTGCTCTGCCGGCAAGGCCATTCAAATAAAAATCAAAATTTCCGCTGCTTCGAGCTAACTCAATGCCTTTATTGTAATAGGGCATGGCTTCCTTATTGCGCTTTAGCCCTTTAAGTGTGTTACCTATATTTATATTTGCTCCGGCTATTCCTCTTTTATCATTTATTTTTTGCCTAATTGTTAATGCTTTTATCAGATATTCAAGCGCCTTCTCATTCTGATCGTTTCTTTTATAAATCAATCCAATATCGTTATACGCGCTGGCTGTCATAACATCATTCTTCAATTCTATACTTATATTCAAATTTATGTTTTGATGAAAGAGCGCACTGTCTACCTTTTTCCGATCCTTAAATATTGTTCCGATCATTGAATGGCCATCAGCGCATTGTTTCTTATTTTTTAGAAATTGAGCGTAAAAAATGGCGGAATAAAAATGCTTGTTTGCATAAATAAGGTTTTCCTTTTTATAATATGCCCATCCAATTCCATAGTGAGCATTCATTTGCCCGGTTGTGTCTTTTAAATTGTCGAATAATTTTAATGCTTTAAAATCATATTCGAGTACACCTTCAAAATCTCCTTTTATTTTTTTCAAATTGCCTTTTGCCAAAAGCAGATCAGCCTTTTCTTTTTCCTTAGTAAATGTATTCCCAACGCTATCCAATATTAAACTCAACCGATTAAACGCATCCTTTTTTACTCCCTTTTTACTTGAAGCTTTATAAATTATCTGTATTTTTTTTACGTTATCCTTAACCTTACCAAGTTCCGTTAACACAGAATCAGCGCTTTGAGGCTTTACATCAAAAGCAAACAGGAAGAGTATTGCAACATAAAATAATTTATTCATTATTTTAATCCGCTTGTAAAAACGGGTATTTATAATCCGTTGGCGGATTAAATGTTTCTTTTATGGTACGCGGACTAACCCATCGCAATAAATTTACTTTTGCACCGGCCTTATCATTTGTACCACTGCCGCGTGCCCCGCCAAACGGCTGCTGGCCTACTACCGCGCCTGTGCATTTATCGTTAATGTAAAAATTTCCCGCAGCGTTACTTAATTTTTTTGTGGCCAGTTCAATCGCATACCGGTCTTGCGCCAATATAGCACCGGTTAACGCGTAAATAGAAGTGCTGTCAACCAACTCTAAGGTTTCCTCATATTTATTTTCATCGTAAACAAAAAGTGTTAACACCGGGCCAAATAATTCTTCGCACATGGTTATGTATTTTGGGTCTTTGGCAACAATAATGGTTGGCTCAATAAAATATCCTTTGCTCTTATCGTAATTTCCACCGGCAATAATTTCTACGTTACTATCTTTTTTTGCCGCATCAATATACTTTGCCAGTTTATCAAAACTTTTTTCATCAATTA
>JANYBY010000066.1 GCA_025360565.1 Bacteroidota bacterium | reverse complement strand
ACCGAAATGACATCTAACGGCGCCACGCAAGGTGCAGTAGGCCAAACGGGCCCTGTGTCGAGCACCTTCATTTCATTTTTACCGATCGGTCAAGCGTTAACAGCGACACCTACCACAACGCAGGCCAGTTGCACAAGTACTGCAAACGCATTTAATTTAGGATTAACCTTAAACCCTCCGGGATTAAGTTATACGATCACGTGGTCACCAATACCGGCGGGCGTAGTAAACTTTACGCAAAGCTCAGGCACAGGCGGTATATCACCGGGGGTTTACAATGCAACTATAATAACCGCCGGAGGCTGCGCGGTACCGGTAACAGCGAGCTTTGCTATAAACGCCGCACCGGCGCCTTTAAACTTTTCGGTGTCGCCAAGCTATAGTGTAACCTGTACCAACTCGGTGGTATTTGTAAGCTTAAACGGTGTAAACAATTACACATGGACCAAAGGTGGCTCCACACAAACAGGCCCAACAGGAAGCTTTACCACATTGGATGTGGGCACATGGACAGTAACGGGGGTAAACCCAAGCGGCTGTTCGGGCACACAAACATTCGCCATAGGGCAAAACACGGCAGTGCCGCAAAACAGCGTTAACCCGGCGTTTCAGGCCATCACGTGCGCAAGTGCAACCCCTGTAACATTTTCAGGCACCTGTACCAACCCAACGGTAAATCTTCAGCACGATTGGTATAGCCCTTTAAACCCATTACCGGGAGGTGTTCCAATAGCAACATCCAATAACACGATCAGTATTTTGTCGGGAGTAGTTCCTCCGGGAGTTTATACTTTGCAAACAACCAATTTGGTTAACGGATGCAAAGCTTACAAAACAGTTACAGTAACATCGTTAGATGCATGGCCAACGTTTGGAATAAACAGTTCAACAAACTATTCTGTAGGTTGTTCGCCATTAAATCAAACAACGCTATCAATTATTAATCCTGTATCAACCCAAACCCCACCTGCCACTTGTAGTTTTACCTTTTTGCCGCCGGGCTTTGGCGGTACATTAGCGGTAGGGCCTTATAGCGGAAACACATCAACGATAACTACTTTGCCTGGCACATGGACGGTTATCGTGAACGATAACAGTAACAACTGTAAAACATATTTATCGGTGCCAATTATTCAGAATACAGTTGCACCACATGTAATAGTAGCAACCACGGCACCAACGGGCAATCAAACATTAACCTGTTATAATCCAACCTTACTGGCAACAGGCACTTCTTCAACGCCGAACACACAAATAAACTGGCTTCAGCCAATAGGCCCGCCATTGGTATCCACATCAACAATATTAGTAGGGCCGGGTAGTGGGCCAAACACAAGCACCACAAGTTTAACCTATGCAAACTACACGGTTGTATCAACAAACACATTGAACGCATGTGTAACAACATCGGTTGTGATCATCAGTCAAAACTTTAAGCCGCCTGTTTCATCACCAACAATTTCAATCGGCACACCAACCGCTATTTACTGTACATCAGGTACTAGCCCGGTAATATTAACCACCGGATCAAGCACCACCACTTCCGGCGGCGGACCATTGGCTTTTCCGGTTCCTTATTTATGGCAAGGGCCGAGCCCGCAAATAGACATAACGGGCTCATCAAGTTACGGTGCGTTTATAGCAGGCATTTATTCATTAACGATAAGAGATAATTACAACGGCTGTTTTAGTACAGGCACCATAAATGTGTTAGATAAAACTCAGCCGCCTGTATTAACCAGTCCGGTAGACCAGTCAACGGTAGATTGCGGAAGCACAAAAGCACTTTTACTTTCGGCAATTACGGGAGCCACCACAGGATTAAAATACTGGTATTATAATTATCCGTTGGGCGCGGCCTTCAGTCCCACTGCGGCACCGATCGTAAATATTAATCCATTCTTAAGCGGAACAAGTTCGCCAAGTGTAAGTGTATCCAAAAGTGGAATATACCAATATGTAGTGTCCAACACATTAACAGGCTGTCAAACAACCGGCACTTTTATTGTGGCTGATGGCGATATAACGGCGCAGTTTACAGCCAACCCAATCACGGGCTACGCGCCTTTAACAGTTGAATTTACAAATACATCTTTCAGCAGTTTAAATACCAGCAGTATTATGAGTGTATGGAGTTTTGGAAACGGAACCACGGAAACTAATACGGCAAACATAACAACAAGCGCAACGTATAATTCACCGGGCAGTTACACAGTAATGTTATTCGCATCAAAAGGATTGTGTTTAGATACCATGTATCAGGTAATAACAGTGGACATTCCATCGAAACTGGAAGTGCCGAATATTTTTACACCAAACGGAGATGGCAGCAACGATATTTTCTTTTTAAAGGCGGCCAATTTAAGCGATATAAGCGCGTTGATCTTTGACCGTTGGGGAAATAAAATTTACGAAACCTCGAGCAGCACGGGCAACATTGCCTGGGACGGGAAAAACGCGCAAGGTAAAGAATGCGCGGCGGGCATTTATTTTTACATTATAAAAGCCAAAGGCAAAGACGGCCCGAGTTATGAAACAAAAGGCAATGTGAGTTTGTATAGGTAAAAGCTTTCAATTTTGAAAAATTATAATCTTTGGTAAAGTTAAACGACAAAGTTTTTCAAAGTAACAAAAAAACCCGCCTCAATATATCGAGGCGGGTTTTTTAAATATATTTTTGTCAAGTCCTTCTGGTGCGGTTTTAAGTCCTTCCCTTTGGGATCCCGATAGCTATCGGGATAGGGTGGGCCCTTTTACTTTTTAATGCTCGCAACTTTTTTAGCCAACTTAGATTTTAAATTAGCGGCTTTATTTTTATGAATAATGCTTTTTTTAGCTAATTTATCTAACATGCTCGATACTTTTGGAAGTAATTCGGCAGCTTCTTTTTGAGAAGTTGATGCGCGTAATTTTTTTAACGCGGTACGAGCGGTTTTAGCGTAGTAACGGTTTTCAACACGTTTTGCATTGTTTGAACGAATGCGCTTAATTGATGATTTATGATTTGCCATTTGTTTAAAATTCTTTTATAAAAACCCCATTTTTGGGAAGGCAAATATACGATTTTTTTCAAATATTAAGATGTTAAGAAGAATTTTGTACCAAAAGCCCTATTTTTGGATTATTTTTGTCTAAATGATGCGATTTAGCTTCTTAATGTACTTGTTTCTAAGCGTTTTTCGGGCTCTTTGCCAGAATCCGCCGGAGGTTAAATTGGAAAAAAATCTGGTTCCGAATGGCAGTTTCGAAAATTTCCGGAAAAAATCAAATAATTTGCGCCAGGCCATTCCCTGGATTCCAATAGCCTCTATCGATTTTTATCATAAACCGTTAGATAATGATACCACCGAAGAAAAAGGAGCGTATGAGGGTTATTGTTATACCGGTTTTCGTTTTCAAAAAAGGTATAAAGAGTTTATTGAAGTAAAATTAGTTGAGCCATTACATCGTGGTTCTACTTATAAATTTACAATGCAAGTGCGATTAGCGTTTTGGAGCAACGCGGTTTTAAAAAGTTTCGGTGTGTTATTCAGCAAAGCAGGATACCATCGTCAGGCCGACGCCATTAAATCAAATATGATAGATACGATTGTAAAACGCGGAGGATTGATGAAAGGATTCAGATGGTTTACCGTTAAAGGATATTACAAAGCCGATGGCGGCGAAAAATTTATTACCATTGGCAATTTTGCGCGAGAAGTAAAAAAAGAAATGATCCGCATGAATTTATTTAAAATGGGTTATAAAGAAGCGTATTATTTTGTGGATGATATAAGGCTGACAAGATTTATTGACGCGGGCGAAAAAGCGATCGAAGAAATTGTTGGCCCCAATAAAAAAGATAATCAGGAGGATTCGTCTTTAGTGGTGAGTAAAGATATTCAGGTGGGTGAAAAAATTGCACTCCCAAATATTTTATTTGATCACGGACAAACGTATTTGCTTGCCGAATCTTTTCCCGAACTAAATAAATTGGCGCAATATTTAATGAAAAATCCGAACATTCAAATCAGGATCAACGGGCATACAGACCGGAGCGGCCTTAATTTAAAAAATCAAAAAACAAGTGAGCTAAGGGCTCGCGAGGTGTTTGAATATTTAATTAAGAAGGGTGTGCAAAATAAAATGTACTTTAAAGGTTTCGGAAGCAGCGTGCCCATTGCCTCAAATGATGATGACGAGGGCAAAGCAAAGAACCGAAGAGTTGAATTTGAGATCATAAAAAAATAAATTTCTAAATGCAGACATTAGAAAAAGATAATGCAAAAACCATCAAAGCCTGGACCTTTTACGATTGGGCCAATTCGGTTTTTCCCTTAGTGATTACGTCTGCAATTTTTCCTAATTTTTACGACTATGTTACCACGCACAATGGAAAAGAATTTATTGGGCACACCGTTACTTTTTTTGGCAAAGAATTCGAGAACCAGAATATTTATTCATTTGTTTACGCTTTTGCTTTGGCAATAGTGGTAGTTATTACGCCGGTGTTAAGCGGTATCGCCGATTATTTAGGAAATAAAAAAAGGTTCCTTCAGTTTTTTTGTTATTTAGGTTCTATTTCCTGTATGTGTCTGTATTTTTTTTCCCGAAAAAGTTTAGAGTTAAGTTTTATCCCGTTCATTACCGCAACTGTTGGTTTTTGGGGAAGTTTGGTGTATTACAATTCGTATTTACCTCAAATAGCAAGTGCCGAAAATCAGGATAAAGTAAGCGCGCGCGGGTTTTCAATGGGCTATTTCGGCAGTTCCTTATTACTTATAATTTGTTTGATCGGCATTATGGTTTTTAAAAGGAACGATGTTACGGGAACAGGATTTTTCAGGGTAGAATATTCGTTTTTACTTACAGGATTGTGGTGGATAGGTTTCGCACAATACACATTCAAAAATTTACCGGACAAAACCCATTCGGATGAAATTACCGACAGGTCAGGGTTATTTTCAAAAGGGTTTAAAGAATTAATTTCTGTTTTTAAACAAATAAAAAAAATATCACAGCTCCGCAGGTTCTTATTCAGTTATTTTTTTTACAACATGGGTGTGCAAACCGTTATGGTGGTTGCGGTTTTATTTGCGCGGAATGAAATTGACTGGGGTACAGGCGAAGCTGCCGAAAAGGCCAAAACAACTTCTTTAATTGTAAGTATTTTAATAATTCAGTTTGTTGGTATTTTAGGATCATTTGTTTTTTCGCGGCTTTCGGGCAAAATTGGTAATGTAAGATCGCTCATGATCGCCATTTTCATCTGGATCTTTATTTGCTGTTTCACCTATTTAGTTGTACGGCTACCAATGCATTTTTATGTGGTGGCATTTTTAGTTGGTTTTGTAATGGGCGGCATCCAAGCATTATCACGAAGCACGTACAGTAAACTTTTACCTCCAACCGAAGACCACGCCAGCTTTTTCAGTTTTTACGATGTAATGGAAAAAATGGGAATGATCATCGGTACCGTTTCTTTTGGGATGATCAGCGAAATTATGGGTGGTATGCGCCCTTCGGTGCTTTCGCTGATCTTATTTTTTGTAATAGGATTTATTGGTTTATTATTTGTACCAAAAACCATAAAGTAGGTTATATCTGTAACTCATTTCACAAAAACATGTTTAGGATCCTTTGTTTCATCTTATTCTTCTTTTCGGGCTTTTGCAATGCCCAATTAAACTTTACCGATAGAGAAACTGATCTTGGCATAATTGCCGAAGCTTACGAGATTAAAGGTGACGTGATCATTAAAAACGCGAGCGATAAAAAAATATTTTTAATGCGTGCCGATGCCGATAACGGCGTAAAAGTATTCGCTTCAAAAAAAACCTTGTTGCCAAACGATACAGCTTTACTGGTTATTTCTTTTATTCCAAAAGCTACCGGAAAATTTTCTAAAAAGATCTCGCTGGTAAGCAGCGATGCCGCAAAACCTCATGAACTGCAGCTTAGCGGCAATTTAAATAAATTAAGCGCCGACGATAAATTGGCTTGTTTTTATTTTGGAAGCAGAAAAAACAGTAATGTAAAAATAAAGGATATGTCGGTTGTTGTAACCGATCCAAAAGAACCGAGAGACAATAGCAATAAACTTCCTGATAATTCAAAGACACCTACAAATACCTATTCGCCTGTAATTACATTTAAAGAACCGGAGGACTCAAGTAAACTTTCTCTCTTAAAATATAAACCCAACAACATTTTATTTTTGGTAGATGTGAGCAACTCCATGAAAGATTCTTTAAAACTTCCTTTAATGAAAATTGCCTTGTATACTTTAATTGATGCGATAAGGGAAATTGATAAGATCACGTTTGTTACCTATGCCGATAGTACTATTATTATCCGTGAAGGGCTGAACGGAATGGAAAAAGAAAGATTGAAAGAAGCGGTGGCGTCTTTAAAAGCAAAAGGATTAACCAAAGCCAGTCAGGCCATTTTAAAAAGTCAAAACCTAACGCAAAAATATTTTATCCCTGAAGGCAATAACCAGATCATTTTAGCGACAGATGGAAAATTTAAATTTTATGAAGCCGATCAAAAAAAATGGCGAAGCAACCAGGGCAATAAAAAAATAATCTTAACCACCGTTGCTTTTGGAGTTGATAAAGAGGCCATAAAAAATTTAAAGGAGCTTGCGCAAATGTGCGGAGGTTCTTTTATACACATAAAAAAGAGTCACGGAAGTGAGGAAGTTTTGTTGGAAGAAATTAGGATGAGAAGCAAACGTTAATTTTTGTTACATTGTAATACCTTTGTTATAAATTCCTGAAAGGAAAACACGCTCTCATCGTATATTAGATATGACGAAATCAATCTTATCCATATTCTTAGTATTAAGCATTACGTTGGCATCGTGCCAAAACGCCGCTAATTCAACAACTAACCAACCTTCAAATCCTAAAAAAACAATGGACACCAATTATAATAAAACAGATGAGGAGTGGAAAAAAACACTTACTCCCGAACAATACGAAGTGCTTCGTAAAAAAGGAACAGAGCGTCCGCATTCAAGCGCGCTCAATGATAATTTTGAAGCCGGAACTTATGTTTGCGCCGGCTGTGGAACGGAATTATTTACAAGCTCGCAAAAATTTGACGGGCATTGCGGCTGGCCAAGTTTTGATAACGAAATTGGTCCGGGCGACCGCGTAAAAAAAATAAACGACTTTACGCATGGCATGATGCGCACCGAAATTGTTTGCGCAAAATGCGGCGGACACCTTGGGCATATTTTTGACGATGGTCCAACCGCCACCGGACAGCGTTACTGCGTTAACGGATTAAGCATCGGCTTTAAAAAACTGGAAAAGGATAGCTCTGCAAAAAAATAATCCTGATCATTAAACAAGAAAACCCGAAGAAATTATTCCCCGGGTTTTTTAATGTGATTTTCTACTGTTCTTCTCCTTTTCGATGTTTGCCTCTCAAATCCCTCTCCTTTGGAGAGGGATTTAGGGTGAGGCTTTACTCCTTCACCAACTTAACTGTTTTTGCGTTTCCTTCTTTCGGAATTAATTTTAAAAAGTAAACCCCTTTTGCCACATTCGAAATATTGATGTTTAAGTTAGGATTATTTTTATTGAATACCTGTGATTTTTTAATTACCAGTTTTCCGGCGGCATCCATTACTTCAATATTTATTTCGGCCGAATTTTTACTTGGGTAACTGATCGTTATATTTTCTGATGCCGGATTCGGGAACACATTAAATACAACGGCTTCCGCGCCATTTTGCAATATGCCGTTACACGATGATACCGTAATTAAAATGGTTGATGTTCCAACGCATCCGTTTACATCAGTACCCGAACAAGTATAAACAGTACTTGAGCCCGGATTATCTGTAACCGTAGGCCCGTTTAAATTACCGGGCTGCCAGGTATAAGAACTAGCGCCCGAACTGTTTAATGTTACAACATCTCCATTACAAAGTAAAGTTGTATTTGCCGAAGCATTAATTACCGGTAACGGATTAACGTTTACGGTTGCTGTTTTAATATTTGCACAATTTCCGTTTGCACCGGTTACTGTATAAACAGTTGTACTCAATGGTGTAACGCTAATTGTGTTTGTAAGCGGCCCCGCTGTCCAGGTATAAGAAGCCGCGCCACTAGCAGTAATTATTATTGTTGATCCTGCGCAAATTGTTTGAACGCTGTTTGTAACAGCAACTGTTGGAGTTGAATTTACAGTAACAGTAGCGGTTCGTACATTTGTACACCCGGCACTTGTTCCGGTAACGGTATAAACAGTGGTGAGTGTAGGCGAAACACTAATTGTATTTGTTACAGGGCCGTTGCTCCATGAATAAGATGCGGCACCGTTAGCGGTTATTATGGTGTTTGAACCAATACATATACTTGGGCTATTAACGCTTACTGTTGGAGAAGGATTTGTGTTTACAGTTGCAGTTTTAGGCGCCGATAAACAAACCCCGCTCGCTCCCGTAACTGTATAAATAGTAGTGATCAATGGTGTAACGCTAATTGTATTTGTAAGCGGACCACCTGTCCATGTATAAGAACCCGCGCCACTTGCAGTAATAATTGTTGTTGCTCCCGAACAAATAGTTTGTACGCTGCTTGTAACTGCAATTGTTGGTGTTGTTGTAATGGTAAGTGTTTGACTTAATACAGGACTGGAACCAAGAAGATTAGTTGAAATTAAGGAGACAGTATAATTACCGGGATTTGCGAAAGTAATTGTTGGATTCTGAGATGCCGGCGTGTTGATCACAACACCTGCTGCAGGCGTAACACTCCAACTCCATGATGTAGGGCCGTTTGCAGAGAGGTCGGTAAATACTACCGGACTTCCTGTACAAGTATTTCCACTGAAACTAAAACTGGCTACGGGTGCCAAATTCGCGATCAGATCCACTTTCCAAACGCCTCTGCCATAGGTTGCAGCAATTAATTTTGTTGGATCAGCGGGAGAAATTTCCATATCGGATAACGGAACATTTGGTAACCCTGTGTTATACAAAGTCCAGTTGGCCGAAACGTTATCGCGGTAATAAACTCCAATATCCATTCCAACATAAATTCTATCAGCGCTTGCAGGTTGATAAACGGAGCAGTTTGCCGGAAGGTTAGGAAGATTAGCAGAAAAATTCGTCCAGTTTGTTCCGCCATTAATTGTTTGAAAAACTTTATTTCCGGGAGAGTATCCGCTCAGGGTTATCCAGGCTTTGTTTGGATCGGTAGGACAAATAGTAATAAATGTTGGCGCGCCACCAAAAGTAATTCCGGTGTTAACGGTTGTCCAAGATGTGCCTCCATTAATAGTTTTATAAACGGCGGCATTTTTAAGAACATAAATAATAAGGCTGTTTGACGGAGCTACCGCAAATTCATTTACGTTTCCGCCTCCGGGAAGGGCCGCAAGCATGGTCCATGTTCCGGTTGAAAGGATTGATTTAAATAAATTCTGATAACCCCCGTAAATTGTATTTGCCGTTTGCGGATCCTGTTTCCAAATACTTACCCAAGGTGCCGCACCGGACATTCCCGTTGTGTAACCCGCCCAGTTAGCGCCTCCGTTTGTTGACCTTCTGAAACTTCCGTTATATGTTTCTCCAAACATATTGGCGTCGTTCGTTCTGTCAATAAAACAATCCATTCCGTCTCCGCCAATTGAACAGGTGTAAGTTGCGCCGGTCCAAATATTTGTTCCGTTATCCTGATGTCCTGTTATCCATTTATTAGCCGTAAGTGCAGAAGTTCCTATTTTATATATTTGCGAAATATTAAAGGAGTTACCGCTTATTTCTGTCCATGTTGCGCCGGTTCTTTTATAAACTGTTCCGTCATTGGTTCCGTATAAATTTCCGGCGGCATCATATTCCAAATCGTGATGATCTGCATGAATAAATGGAGCTCCGCTGCCGGTCCAGTGTCCGTATAAGGCCCAGGTATTTCCGGGAGCTGTTCTTCTCCAAATATTTACACCACCTGTTACAACTTCATCGGCGTTAAGCGGAGATGAAGCAATTGCTAAGTCGTACCAATCCTGACCACCAAGGTCCAAACCGTTAGAGTTCCATCCTAAAACATTTATACCACCACCCGGGGTAATGCTACTGAATGTAACGCCTGCATCGGTTGATTGATAAATGCCAAGCATACCGCTATCTGTATTATTTCCGGCTAAAACGTAAACCCTGTTTATATCTGCTGTTGTAACAGCAATGGCCATTCTGGTAACGCCTGAAGTTGGCATAACTCCGCCAATTTGCGTCCAGGTTGCACCTCCATCTGTCGAACGTCTGAATGTGGCGCCGGCAGCGTAAACTACAAGCGGATTGGTTGGCTGAAATTCAAGGTCATAACAGTTTGAGGCTTGCACCATAGCCCAGCTTGTTCCTCCATTTGTTGTCCGGTAAATTCCGCTACTGGTTGCGGCCATTAAAATTAAAGGGTTTGTAGGGTTGATAATTAATCTTCTTATTAAAGTGCTATTGCCAACAGGAAATACTAAGGCTGTTGCATTCCAAGTTGTTCCGCCATCCGTTGATTTCAAAACGCCAATACTTTTTGTATCGCCGGCGTCTCCATCGCCCGTAGCTAAATACATGTTAGCGGGAGTTATTGGGTCGATCGCAAGATCAGAGCAACCAATAACACCCAAATTATCCGTGTTAGTTGTCCAATTAGTGCCGCCATTAGTAGTTTTCCATAATCCTCCGGCAGGTGCACCAACCCATAAATTTAAAGTGTTGGTTGGATCGATTGTAATAAAACACATCCTTCCGTTTTTATTTAATTGGCCGCCCGCGCTTCCGGTAAGCGGACCAAAAGGGCCCATGGGTGTCCATGTTGTAGATGCAATTAGATTTCCGCCGCCGGCTTTGCCACCGCCGTTTTGCGGAGCCTGAGGACCATATGTTGAAATTAAAAAGTCGTTATAATTTTTGGAGTTTTGGTTTAATAAACCAACTTGTCCGCTTGGGTAAACACGCGGTGCTGTAAAACTTTCCCATCTTTTAAACGCTTTATAACCTTTCCCTTTTTGGGTAATATCTTTTCCCGCCCAATAGGCGTAAAATTTTTCCTGCACATCGTATAAATTCGCATCAGGACTTTGCATTGCCTGTGCCCAAGTTTGACTTGGAATTTGCGGAATTACAGCTTGCGCCATTTGTGTTTGAACAAGCTGCCCAAAACTAAAAAAAGTTGAGGCTAAAAAGCCGCAGGAAAATAAAAATGATTTCATGAAATTAGATTATATACCGAATTTAAATTATTTGAAACAAAGCGCCAAAAGTACTTATTAAAAAACCCATGAAATATGAAAAGTTTTAGATGAAATTTCATTTTTCATAGACCAATAATGTTAATTTAAGAGTTTAGATTCGTAAATCTAAAACTATTTAGATTTTCTAGAATGAACCAGGTTTTAAAACAATGGAAGGCTAGGTTTATTTTTTAAGATCACTTCAATTTTTTCAGAAACTTCCGGTGTAATTAAAGGCACAACTTCTAAAGAAGTTAATGTTTCTTTTAATTGTGCGGGCTTACTCGCGCCTAAAATTACGGTGCTAACATTTGGATTTTTTGCACACCAGGCAATGGCCAGCTTTGGTAAATTTGTTCCAAGTTCTTTTGCTAATTTATCTAACTGTTTTGTTTTTTCAATCCTTGTAACATCTCCAAGCGTACGTTCTTTTAACCAATCCATTCCTTCTATATGTAAACGGTTATCGGTTGGCATGGCATCATTATATTTTCCGGTCAATAATCCGCTTGCTAACGGACTCCATATTGTAGTTCCCAAACCAAAATCGCGAAATAGTAATAAATGATCTTTTTCAATTTTTGTTCTTTCAAACATGTTGTATTGAGGTTGTTCCATGGTTGGCCCAATTAAATGATTGCGTTCTGCAAAAACAAAAGCTGCCATTATTTCATCGTTGTTCCACTCGCTTGTTCCCCAATATAAAATTTTTCCTTGTTGAATAAGGGTATTCATTGCCCAAACGGTTTCTTCAATGGGCGTGTTTTTATCGGGGCGGTGACAAAAAAACAGATCGATATAATCTACCTGCAACCTTTTCATAGCGGCGTGGCAACCTTCTATAATGTGTTTACGTGAAAGGCCTTTCTGATTTGGTTTGTCGTCCTCAAACCCGAAAAAAACTTTACTGCTAACAATATACGAGCTGCGCGCCCAATTTTTCTTTTTTAAGATCTCTCCCATAACGGTCTCCGACTTGCCTCTGGCATAAATTTCGGCATTGTCAAAAAAATTAACACCGCCTTCGTAAGCAACGCTCATTAATTCGTCGGCTGTGTTATCCCCAATTTGTTTGCCAAAGGTTACCCAACTTCCAAATGAAAGTAAACTTACCTGTAATCCCGATCTGCCAAGTCTTCTGTATTCCATCATCTTAATTTAAGAAACGCTAATGTACTAAAACTCTCGCTTCCATCATTTCCAAAATAGCATATTTAACGCCTTCTCTTCCTAAACCACTTTCTTTATTACCGCCATAAGGCATTTGATCGTAACGAACTATGGGCGAATCGTTATGGATCACCCCGCCAACACTGCAGTTCTTAAACGCGTAATTTAATTCAGCTACCGAATCGGTAAAAATACCGCACTGCAATCCGAATTTTGAATCGTTTATTTTTGACACCGCGTTTTCAATAGTGCCGTCGTATTCTTCCAAACAAATAACCGGGCCAAAAACTTCTTCCCCAAAAACTTTCATGTTAATATTGCAATTGGTAAGTATGGTGGGTTCAACATAATTTCCGGTACGCTTTCCGCCGCACAATAATTTTGCGCCCTGATCAACGGCTTCTTTTACCCAACTTTCTACCCGCACGGCGTTGGCCTCATCTATCAGATCACTTACATCCGTTTCGGGATTTAAGGGATTACCGAAATTTAATTTTTTTGTTCGCTGAACAAAAGCCTTAGAAAATTTTTCAAAGATCTCTTTATGAATAAAAAATCGCTGTGCGTGAATACAGATCTGTCCGCTATATGCAAACGCACCGATTAACGATTTGTCTAATGCATCTTCCAGATCAGCACTTGCGGTTACAATTACGCCTGCGTTTCCGCCCAATTCTAAAACCACTTTCTTTTTACCGCTTTGCTTTTTTAATTCCCAGCCAATTTCGGGCGAACCGGTAAAACTCAATAAATTAATTCGGTCATCTGTTACCAATAAATTGCCGGTGACTCTGTTCATCGGTAAAATTGAAACAGCACCTTTTGGTAAATTGGTTTGAGAAATAATCTTAGCGAGTTCTAACGTACTCAAAGGTGTTGCCGAGGCCGGCTTTAAAATAATGGGACAACCCGCCGCGATGGCCGGTGCAATTTTATGCGCCGCTAAATTTAACGGAAAATTAAAAGGAGAAATTCCGCCAACTATACCCACCGGAAAATATTTTATAAAGCCTTCTTTATTTTTTGTGCCAAGTGTCCAGTCTAAACTAATATATTCTTTGGGTAAACGTTTGCTTTCTTCGGCGGCTATTAAAAAGGTTTGCGCGGCTCTTTCAATTTCGGCGAGGGCGTAACGCAGCGGCTTTGCGCTTTCGATGCATAAGATCTGCGATAATCTTTTTTTATCTTTAAATAAATGTTCCGAAATAAATTTTAAAATTTCATATTTTTCGGAAGAAGATAAATTTTTGCAGGCTTCTTTTGCTTCTTCCGCCGCCTTAATGGCAATATCTAAAACCAATTTATTTGCCAGCGAGGTTTGCTCAAATAATTCGTTGGTGTATTTATTCATAACCGGAAGTTTAGTATCCGTTGTAATAAATTCGCCGCCGCAATAAATTTTATATTCGTTCATATTTTTACCTTTTCAAATATAGTTTAAAGTTATAAATTTTCTTTACTTTGCGTTTAATGGAGGGCATTGAAATAAATATTCAATTTGAACAGGTTCTGAGTTTTGTGAACAGAACCAATCAATTGATCTTTTTAACCGGCAAAGCGGGAACAGGTAAAACAACCTTATTAAAGTACATTCGGCAAAATACCTACAAACAAATGGCCGTTGTTGCGCCAACCGGCGTGGCCGCTATTAACGCGGGCGGAGCCACCATACATTCTTTTTTTCAATTTGCTTTTACGCCTTTTTTACCGCCGGTTTCCGAATCGGGCGAGATAGATCATTCAAAGTTACCTGTTCCAAAATACAATTCACAGCGCCTTGGTATTTTCCGGAATTTAGAATTGCTGGTGATCGATGAAGTTAGTATGGTACGCGCTGATATGCTCGACCAAATTGACATTACCCTGAGGCAAACACGAAAAAAATGGCATTTGCCTTTTGGTGGTGTTCAGGTTATGCTCATTGGCGATATGTACCAGTTGCCGCCCGTGGTGCAACACGAAGAGTGGCGCATTTTGAGCGAGGTTTACAACAGCCCGTTTTTTTTCGACAGTATGGTGATCAAAAAAAATCCTCCTGTTTATATCGAACTCGAAAAAATTTACCGGCAAAACGAACAAACATTTATTGACCTGCTGAATAAGGTTAGAAATAATATTTTAGATTTTGAAAGTCTGCAATTACTCAACTCGCATTACAAAGCAAACATTTCGCAGAATGATTACCGCGAAAACATTACACTGACAACTCATAACCGAAAGGCAGATGAAATTAACGCTTCGGCTCTGAAAGCCTTGCCGGACAAGGAATTCAAATTTAAATGTAAAGTAGAAGGTTTGTTCTCCGAAAAAAATTATCCGGCCGAAGAAGAATTGATTCTAAAAAAAGGAACCCGTGTGATGTTCCTGAAAAATAACAACGAGAAAAATTATTACAATGGAAAGATTGGCATTGTATCTTACATTGATAAGGAAAAAATAAAAGTTAAATGCGAAGAAGATTCTTACGAAATTGAAGTGCCGAAAGAAGCATGGACAAATGTTTCGTTTAAAGTTGACAGATCTACCAAACACATTGATGAGGAAGTTTTAGGAACGTTTAATCAATACCCATTGCGTTTGGCTTGGGCCATTACAATACATAAAAGCCAGGGATTAACTTTTGATAAATTAATTATTGATGCGGCTGAAGCCTTTAGCAGCGGGCAAGTTTATGTGGCGCTCAGTCGCTGCCGGGGATTAAAAGGATTAACGCTAAGCTCAAAAATAAATCCGGAAAGTTTGCTCAACGATAAAAAAATTGTGGGCTTTGCAGAGAATAAACACAATAACGAACAGGTAAGTAATTTATTCAGCGAGGCGCAAAAAAATTACGTAAAAACAGTTTTATTGAATCTGTTCGATCTTACCGAAATAAAACAAACGCGCGGAGACATTGCGGGATTTTTACAAATGCATAAAAGCAAGATCAATGCCGATGGATTTGAATGGGCCAATGATCTGTTTGTAAAAATTGACGCGATAGCGGATGTGGCTTCTAAATTTCAAAATCAGTTGGCGGGTTTGATGGACAGGGCGCAGAACTTGGAGCAGGATCCGGAGCTGCAAAGCAGAATAAACAAAGCGGCAATTTATTTTGAAGCCGAATGTGAAAATTGTTTGGCATTATTAAAGGATTGCGTTATGCGAACCGAGAGTAGGGAAGCAGCCGGTGACCTGAACGAAAGCTTACAAACTCTATTTGAGAATTTTTATCAGAAAAAAAGTCTGATCGGTACTTGTAAAAAAGCATTTGTATTTTCGGATTTTGTAAAAAATAAATTGAGTTTAAAATACCCCGACACAAAAATTAATATTTTAGCCAGCGCAAAAAACACCAAAGTTACCGGCGATGCAAAATACCCGCAATTATACAGGGAATTGGCTTTATTGCGCGATGAGATCTGCAACGAAGAGCACAAACCAATTTACATGGTGGCAAACGCAAAAACATTGGTTGAACTCACTAATTTTTTACCCGCAACGGAAGAACATTTATTAAAAATTTCGGGCTTTGGCGAGGCAAAAGTTTCTTCTTATGGTGATCGGTTTTTAAAAGTGATTAAAGATTATATGCTGGAACATAATTTAGAAACCGGCATGGATGCTGTGGTGACTAAGAAAGGAAAAAAGTCGAAAAAAGAAAAAACTGCAACGGGCGAATCGCCTTCTAAAGCAAGCAAACCCAACACAAAAGAGGAAACATACAAGCTCTATAAAAAGGGAATGAAGCTGGAAGAGATTGCGAAGGAAAGAGGTTTTGCTTTAACAACCGTTGAAGGGCATTTAACGCCTTACATTGAAAGCGGAGAATTAAATGTGGATTATTTAGTAAGCCGCGAAAAACAAAATGTGATCTTAAATGCTTTGAAAGAGTTTAAAAAAGAAAGTGGAATAAGTGTGATCAAAAATATTTTACCGGAAAATATTTCTTATAGTGAGATCAGATATATGGTGGCGTTTAAAAATAAAAAGTAGATCTATCTCCCCCTCAGCATTTCCCACAAAACAATTCCAACGCTCACCGAAATATTAAACGAATGTTTTGTTCCCGCTTGCGGAATTTCAATCACCCCATCACAAACATTTATAACATCCTGCTCAACGCCGTATACTTCGTTGCCAAAAACCAAAGCAACGGGTTCGTTCTTCCATTCAAATTCATTCAGCGTAATACTTTTTTCGGCTTGTTCAACGCTATATATCCTGTAATTTTTTTGTTTTAATTTTTCAATGGCTTCCAAGGTTGTTTTAGCGTAAGTCCATTTTACGGTAGAGGTGGCACCAAGTGCCGTTTTTTCAATTTCCTTATTGGGCGGGGTTCCGGTAACACCGCACAAAATAATTTCTTCTATCAAAAAAGCGTCTGATGTCCTGAAAACAGACCCAACATTGTTTAAACTTCGCACATTATCTAACACCAAAACGATCTTATTTTTTTCAGAACTTTTAAATTCGTCAACGCTTAATCTTTCAAGGTCGTTATTCTTTAATTTCAGATTCATTGGCCGTGCTTTAATTTAAGTTTAAACACAGAGGTACAAGAGACACTGAGGCGCAGAGAATAAAATATAAACCCAGCGGCTCTGCGCCTCCTCAACTCTGTGTTAAAAAAAGAGTTTCTCATTCTTTTGTTGTTTAGTTCTATACCCTATAAATCAATTAAAATCCGTATCTTTAACCTTTAAATTTAATTCTTTTTGTGAAGGTAAGTAAAGAATTCAAGATCGGTATAGTTGTACTTTGCGCCATAGCAGCGTTTGTTTGGGGCATTAACTATTTAAAGGGCTCAAATATTTTTACCAATAAATATTATTTGTACGCGGTTTATCCTAAAATTGACGGATTAATTCCAGCTAATCCCGTGCTCATCAAAGGTTTTAAAGTGGGGCAAATTACCGAGATCACCCTCATAAAAGTTCAGGATACAAACCGTGTTTTGGTTAAATTTTTGCTCACTGAAAATGTCGACATTCCAAAACACTCAGTTGCAAAGGCGGTTAGTTCCGATCTCTTAGGTTCAAAAGCGGTGGATCTTATTTTCAGTGATTCAAAAGAAAATGTAAAAAGCGGAGATACTTTAGTTGCAAGATCTGAAGAAGGTTTTAAAGAATCGTTAGATAAACGCATTGCCCCTATTCAGGCAAAAGCCGAAAAATTAATTGTTACAATGGATAGCGTTATTGGCGTGGTGAGCTCTATTTTAAACGCGAAAACCCGCGATAATTTGGATAAATCTTTTGAAGGCGTTCGGAAAGCAATTTTAAGTTTAGAGCAAACGGCCTATAAATTGGATGATCTGGTGGGCAGCGAAAAAGTAAAAATTTCATCTATACTTTCAAACATAAATAGTATTAGCTCTAACCTGAGCAGGAACATGCAAAAAATTGATAATATTCTCGGTAACATAAATAATATTACAGATACACTTGCCAAAGCAAAAATAGCGGATGCGGTTAATAATGCTGAGAAATCGTTAGGACAATTAAATATTGCCCTCACTAGAATTAACGAGGGGCAAGGTACTTTGGGTAAATTGGCTAAAAACGATTCGCTGTATAATAACTTAAATAAATCCTCAAACGATCTGGATAAATTGTTGAAGGATCTGCGGATCAATCCTGAAAGATATATTCACTTTTCTGTTTTTGGCAGAAAAGAAAAGAGAAAAAATAAACCTAAGGATTAAATTTTTTTTATGATTAGTTCGATCATATTTATCATCCTTTTAATTGGCGCAAGCGTTCTGTTTACCCTCAATGTAAAAAAGATACGCCGAAATATTTTACTGGGTAAAGAAGTAAAATTAGATCAAAACAAAGGCGAGCGCTTAAAAACCATGCTACTCGTGGCTTTCGGGCAGCAAAAAATGTTTGCCCGTCCCATTCCCGCTTTACTACATTTCTTTTTGTACGCCGCTTTCATCATTACACAAATTGAATTACTCGAAATATTTTTTGATGGAATTGCCGGCACCCATAGGGCATATCGTCCGGCACTTGGAGGATTTTATACTTTCATGGTAAGCTTCATTGAAATATTATCTGTACTCGCTTTCATTGGAACCATCGCGTTTCTTTCGAGAAGAAATCTTTTGAAAGTTCCACGTCTCAATATGAAAGAATTAAAAGGCTGGCCAATGAAAGATGCCAATCTTATTTTGTTGGGAGAACTTACACTCATCTGTTTTATTTTTATGATGAATGGGGCAGATGAGGTTTTATATTCAAAAAATTTATCGCACGCAAAAAATTTAGACGATGGTTCGCTTGGCTTTTCTATCAGCAGTTATTTGGGCCCGCTATTTTTTGGTGGTATGTCCGAAGGCGGATTACACGCCATAGAAAGAGTAGGGTGGTGGGGACATATTTTAATGGTGTTTGGTTTTTTAAATTATTTGCCTTACTCAAAACATTTACACATTGTGTTAGGGTTTCCGAACACGTATTTTTCAAACTTAAAATTAAAAGGAGAGTTTACCACTTTAGAAAGTGTAACTGATGTGGTTGCTCCGAATTTTGATCCCGCTTACGTTGCAAAAACCGACCCGAATCATCCTCAGCGTTTTGGTGTAAAAGATGTGCAGGATCTTTCGTGGAAAAATTTATTGGATGCTTATACCTGCACAGAATGCGGAAGATGTACCTCTGCCTGTCCGCAAAATATGACCGGAAAAAAATTATCGCCGCGAAAAATAATGATGGATACGCGCGACCGATTAACGGAAGTGGGAAAAAATATTGACGCGAATAAAGGAACATTTGTGGATGATGGAAAATCGTTGTTGGATTACATTAGTACTGAAGAGATATGGGCCTGTAATTCATGTAACGCGTGTGTGCAGGAATGTCCGGTAAACATTGATCCTTTGGCCATCATTATTGAAATGCGACGTTTTTTAGTGATGGAACAAAGTCAGGCACCAAACGAATTGAACATGATGTTTACCAATACCGAAAACAATGGCGCGCCTTGGCAGTTTGCGCAATCTGACAGAGCTAATTGGAGAAACGAAAATTAAAAATATGAAGAGAACAAAAATATTAGAAACAGTAAATCATTTTCCTAAGGAATTTGATTTGGATGAATTGCTAGAGCGCCTTATTTTTATGGATAAGGTTGAGAAAGGACTAAAGCAGGTTGAAACCGGAAAAACCCTGAGTCAGGCAGAAGTTGAATCTCATTTTAAAAAGAAATGGCGGAAATAATTTGGACGAAATTAGCATTAAGGGATGCGGAAGACATTCATGATTATATTGCAAAGGACTCGGAGTTGTATGGAAAGAAAACGGTCGAGAAGTTTTTCCAAAGGGTTAAGTTGTTGATCGAAATACCAAATGCGGGAAGAATTGTGCCGGAGTTTAATAAGGTTCATATAAGAGAATTGATAGAAGGTAATTATAGGATAATATATATAAATCAAAAAAATGTTATCTCAATTGTGAGGATCCACCATGCTGCAAGAAGGATAACAAAGGCAACTAAATTGAAATAAACTATTTAAATGAGCAACGCACCGTTAATAGTAAAAACAATGGCTGAAATGACAGCCTCAGGGGAGACTCCTGAAATTTTATTTTGGGTAGGTTGTTCCGGAAGTTTTGACGATCGAGCAAAAAAAATTACCAAAGCAATTGTTCGCATATTAAATCACGTAAACATTAAATTCGCCATTCTTGGTACCGAAGAAAGCTGCACGGGCGATCCGGCAAAGCGCGGTGGCAACGAATTTTTGTTTCAGATGCAGGCCATGCAAAATATTGCGGTAATGAATGGGTACAGCGTTAAAAAAATTGTTACCGGCTGTCCGCATTGTTTTAATATTTTAAAAAATGAATATCCGGCACTGGGCGGAAATTACGAAGTGATCCATCATACGCAATTGGTGCAGGAATTAATTGACAATGGAAAATTAAAAGTGCAAGGCGGCGCATTTAAAGGTAAAAAAATTGTTTTTCACGACCCTTGTTATTTGGGCCGCGGCAATAATGTTTACGAAGCCCCGCGCGAAGTCATAAAAAAATTAGATGTGGAGCTGGCCGAAATGAAACGCAGCCGGGCCAATGGTTTATGCTGCGGTGCAGGCGGTGCGCAAATGTTTAAGGAAGCCGAAAAAGGAACAAAGGAAGTAAATGTGGAAAGAACCGAAGAGGCTTTGGCGTTGAATCCGGATGTGATCGCGGTGGGCTGCCCTTTTTGTAACACGATGATGACTGATGGCGTAAAACATTTTAATAAAGAAGAAAAAACAAAAGTGCTGGATGTGGCCGAACTAATTGCACAAGCAAATGATCTATAAATTTAATTTTCGTCTAATTTTTTCTATTATCGTTTTGGCGGTAATTGTATTTTCCTGCAAAAATAATATTGATGATGCCGAAGTAAAAGCCGCTAATTTAAAAGCCGATAGTTTAAGCGTTAAATTAAATTCGCCCGAATTAAAAGGCGTAAATGCTTTGCTGTTAAAGGATCCTAACAACGCCGAGTTGTATTATAAACGCGCCAGAGTATATTTAAATTTAAATCAATTGTTCGAAACAGTTGGCGATGCGTTAAGGGCTATTAAAATCGACAGTACAAGATCTGAATATTATTTATTATTATCGGATACATATTTTGCGCAGAATAAAACAAAACTATCAAAAGATCTGTTGGAAATAATTGAGAAAAAATTTCCCGAAAACACCGAAGCGCTTTTAAAATTAGCGGAATTATATTTTTTGGTAAAACAATATCAAAAAGGGATCGAATACGCGAACAAAGCTTTGAAAGTAAATGAGAATCTCGCTAAGGGTTATTATTTAAAATCGAATATTTACCGTGAGAGCGGCGATACAAGCAAAGCAATTTCAAATCTTGAAACAGCTATTGAGCAGGATAATAAATTTGAAAGCGCATTTTTTGATCTGGGTGTCATATACGCCTGCCGCAAAAATCCGCTGGCCTTTGATTATTACGCCAATGTTTTAAAATTAAATCCGGGCAATGAAGAAGTAAAATACGCGCGAGCCAAACTTTTACAAGACCTTGGAAAGACCGAAGAAGCAATTTCGGAATATGAGCTGATCATTGGCAAAAACAAAAATTGCGTGAACTGTTTTTACAACTTAGGCGCAATTTATTTAGATGTAAAAAAAGATAATGCCAAAGCCTTAGATAATTTTACAAAAGCCATTGCACTTAATCCGCAATACATTGAAGCTTATTTTGCACGGGGTTACACCTACGCTAAATTAAAAGATAAAGTTAATGCCAAGGCAGATTATAATGTATGTTTAAAGCTTCAGCCTAACTATGGTCCGGCCGTTCAAGGCCTAAACGAACTTTAGACTTTAGGTCTTCAGGAACCCATATAATTCATTCACTCAGTCAAGGGTATTATTCAAACATTTAATCCGTGTTTTGCCTTCTTTCGCCAAAAAACGTAACAAAAAGCATTTTTTAAATTGTATTTTAGCTAATTAGTAAACATAACTTAACGCAGAAAAAATAATTCCTTATAGTATGAAAAGTATCTATCGTATTTGTCTTTCAACATTAATTTTATCCTGTATCCATATCGGTAAAATAAATTCACAAACTACTTATTCGTTCAACCCGTGTGGTGCCACAGGCCAATTTGGCCCCACGCAGGCGCAGGTTAACGCAATGTACCTGCCAACCAATTTAAATGGGTCGGTGGTTATTTCTACGCAAGGCGTTCAAAATTTTACTATACCAACAACCTCCAACTATAGTATAGTTGCAGCGGGAGCAGGCGGTGGTGGTGCAAACGGAAATGGGGGCAGAGGAATGATCTTATCGGGAATTATTAATTTACCGGCGGGAACAGTTTTAAAAATTGTGGTTGGCCAAAAAGGAATTGTAACAAATTCATCAGGCGGCGGTGGCGGAAGTTATGTAACCTACAGTAATAACACGCCAATAATTGTTGGTGGTGGTGGCGCAGGTTTTTTGAACGGACTCGGAGTTGTTCAGCCATTATCTGATGGAAATTATGCAAACAATGGTTTTAATTCGGCCTGCGGAACAGGTGTTGGCGGTGTGGGTGGCAATGGCGGAACCGGAACTTTTAATGGTTGGGGTGGCGGTGCAGGAGGTTTAAATGGCAATGGTACCAATGCATCTGCTTGTTTTGCTACCGGCGGAATGGCTTTTGTTAACGGAAGCAACGCGGGTGGTACTTGTAATAATACAACCGGTGGATTTGGCGGCGGTGGCGGAACGCATGGTAACACAGGCGGCGGCGGCGGCGGCGGCGGTTATTCGGGTGGCGGTGGCTCTAATCAAAATATTGGAAATAACACTGGCGGCGGCGGCGGAAGCTATCAAAGCCCAAGTATGAATACATTAGTTAACATTGGATTAAATTTAAATCAGGGTTATGTTTATATTATTCAAAACTGTGCTCCAGGCGGAACTCCGGTTGATGTAACGCCGGTTTCAAACCATACCGTTTGTCCGGGTGGAACAGGAACTTTATCTGCAACCGGAACCGGAACTTTAAACTGGTTCGCCACAAATGTTTCAACTTTGGTTTTAGGAACAGGCTCTACTTTTATTACACCAACATTAACGCCCGGTAGTTATTCTTTTTGGGCTTCGGCAAGTAATACTTGTTCGGCCGGCCCGCGTACACCAATCACATTAACCGTAACAACTGGTCCAACAATAACTGTTGCCGGAGGGGTTATTTGTCCGGGAAATTCTTTTACTATGAGTCCGAGTGGTGCGGTTAGCTACACTTACTCAAGCGGTATACCTGTAGTGAGTCCAACTACTACTACCATTTATACTATTACGGGTACCGACCCAAGCGGATGTATCAGTACTCCAGGTGCAACATTGCAGGTTGCGGTTAGCCCAATACCAACCATTACGGTTAATAGCGGAACAATTTGCGCGGGACAACAATTTACCATGTTTCCGGGAGGCGCAAATACGTATACATACCAGGGCGGAAGTCCGGTTGTTACACCAACAGCGAATGCAACGTATACCGTTATTGGAACAAATACTGCGGGTTGCATTTCTCAATCACCGGCAGTGGCAAGTATAACGGTCTTCGCCATACCGACAGTGACCATGACGGGGCCAAGCGCCTTGTGTATTGGGCAAACGGTTACATTAAGTGCTTATGGTGCTTTAACTTATTCATGGAGCAGCGGCCCTACCACGCAAAGCATTGTTATTACACCGGTAGCAAATATTTCGTATAGCGTGGTTGGTACGGGTGGTGGCGGATGTGGAAGTAACGCGGCCGTAAAAAATATCACTGTTAATCCTAATCCAACAGTATCAATAAATGTAACCAATACTTTAATTTGTAAATTCGAATCTTTGGTATTAACGGGAAGTGGGGCAGATACTTATTCCTGGAGTACAGGCTCTTTAAACGGCAGTATTAGCATTTCCCCTCTCAACACTACAAGTTATACGGTTTTGGGAACAAATACATTAACGGGTTGTAATAAAACCGCTACCATTAATATTGTTGTTACACCTTGTACAGGTATTTCGCAAAGCGCGAATAATATCACTCAAATAATGTTGTATCCAAATCCAAATAACGGTGATTTTGTAATTAACATTAATACCGATGCCTCAGCAGTTGTATACACTATTTTAGGCGAAATTGTTTTAAGAAAAAAATTAATGGAGGGAGAAAATCAAATTGACATGAAGGCCTTTGCAGAAGGAATTTATTATGTTAAGATAAAAAATGCTGAGTTTAGTAAAACTCTAAAAATGATAAAAGAATAATCGGATCTAATTAAATAGAAGCCCTCTAAGCTTTGCTTAGGGGGCTTTTTGTTGAATAAAACAATGCTGCTTTTCGCTGAAAGGCTTCAATATAAAGCCTAAAAAGGTTTCGTTCATCCTTAAAACCAATTTTCCTTCTAAAATGCACAATAGAAACGAAATTATTTTTTATTTAGACGATGAAAAAATAGTTGCATAGCTTAAGCTACGGAACTATTTTTTGATGAAGTATAAATGAAAAAGAATGAGTTAATATGTGGTATTTTAGAGAGAATATTGGTATAAAACCATATATTTGAAAGAATATACTTTAAACACCAAATGGGTACAAATAAAAAATTAGTCGGAGTTGCATTGCAAGGCGGGGGGGCGCATGGCGCATTTACATGGGGCGTGCTCGACAGGTTACTGGAGGAAGATAATTTAGTGGCAGAAGCCATGTGCGGAACGAGTGCCGGCGCTGTAAACGCTGTAACTTGTGCTTACGGATTACATATTGGCGGGCCAACAAAGGCAAAAGAATTATTGGAAGAATTATGGAGAAAAATTGCCATGAGCGGCAGTTTTTTATTTAAGCCGGGAACATACGACAAGGCATATGGTAACGGTGATATTTACAATAGCGCGGGCTACATGTGGTTTAACGCTATTACCCAGGTACTATCCCCATATAACTTTAATCCTTTTAATTATAATCCGCTAAAAGATATTTTAAATAATTTGATCGATTTTGAAGAGTTACAGAAATACAATAAAAAGAAATTATTTATTTGCGCTACCAATGTAAAGACAAATCGCGCTAAAATATTTTCGAACAAAGACATTACGGTTGATGCGGTTATGGCAAGTGCTTGTTTACCATTTTTATTTCAGGCGGTTGAAATAGAAGGTGAATATTATTGGGATGGAGGTTACATGGGTAATCCGCCGATCTTTCCCCTTATCACAAATACAAGTTTGCGGGATATTGTTCTTATAAAAATTAATTCCATAAATATTAATTCTGTACCAACTACGGCGCGCGATATTGCCGATAGGGTTAACGAAATTTCTTTTAACAGCAGTTTAATTAACGAAATGAAATTAATTCATTACCGTAACGAATTGATCAGAAACGGGGTTATAAAAACCGATAACAAAACTAATCGGGAGATCTTTGTACACACCATTAGCGGATACGATGCTTTAAGCCAATTAAACTACAGCAGTAAAATGAATACCTCGTGGGAATTTTTGTTGGAGCTTAAAAATAAAGGCCGCGAAATTGCAAGCAAATGGCTGACTTCCGATTTTAAAGAAGTAGGATTAAAATCAACTTTTGATGTTGAAGAACATTTCTTTGAGAAACTTTAACGTATTTCCATTTGTTCTATAACAAATTTTAATGGTTTGTAGTAAAGATGGGGGTAAAACCCCAATTAAAATCCATTAAATTCCTTAGTTTTACTTTTCTGCTAAAACAGTTTTTTATAAAAAGCCTATTCCGGTGTACCGCAAAAAAATGCGTGGTATTACTTTTATTTATTGCCTCACAAATTCATTCGCAGGTATTTTATTCGGTAAAACCCGATTATTTTAAAATTAAAACCGACAAAAATAATTTGTTGAATAAATTCAGTACCTCTTATCCCGATACTTCTATCGCCGATTTTCACAACACGTTTACGCGCAATTTTATGGGTAACATTGGCATGCCTTCGCCAAATTATACATTTAAGTATAACACGCCTGACATAGGTTTTCGGTTTTATCAACCCTCCTTAGCAAACGATATGATTAGCGAAGATCAGGTACAGTATTTTCGTACAAAAGGGCCTTATGCCGATTTAGCGGGCTTTGCAGGCAGTAAAGTTTTTCAAGCGCTTAAATTATTATTTACGCATACTTACCGCGATAAAATAAATATCACCATGCGTTTAAACCGATATTCATCTACCGGTTATTACAATAAACAACAAACCTTTGTAAATAATTTTTATGTAACGAGCAATTATACCAGATCAAATCAACGCGCAGGGTATTATTTTTATTTTTTAAATAACAGTAACCGTTATCAAGAGAATGGCGGAATTAAAGGCGATACACTGGGCGAGGCTTCAATCCTAAAACTTAAAACGCTGATCCCGGTTAATATAAGTGCCGCCTCGCGGGATAATAAGGAATACAAATTAATGTTTAATCCCTGGCTTAAACTGAATAAAGCAGCAGATTCTTTAAATGAACTGAACAGCTTTTTGCAGTTAAGATCAAAGTTTGTTTTTAATACGTATAAGTACAAAGATGCGAATGTAAGAACAGATAAAATTTATCCCATCTTTCTTGATACTTTGAAAACATACGACAGCTCAAGGGTTATGCAATTTGTTAATGAGGTAAATTATTCGCTCTTAAAACCAGATCAGAATTTCGGCGCCTCTTTTGGTTATAAAAATGAAATAAATAAAGTTTGGCAAAAAAAAGATAGTTTGTTTTTAAATCACATTATTTGCGCGGATCTGATAATAAAAAAGGAACTGACAAAAAAGGATTCGGCCAATCATTCAACTTCTCTTTTCGAAAACCGTTCAAACGCCCAATTTATCATTAGCGGTGCAAACGGAGGTAATTACAAGTTCGAGAACATCTCCGAAATAATTTTTAAAGGAAAGTATGTTACAAAAATATTTTTAAATGTAATGGCCGAAAACAGGAACGCCGATTATATTTATAATAATTGGATGAGTAATAATTTTAACTGGGCCAACAATGGATATAAGGCAGCACAAACCCAACAAGCTAAACTTGGCATTACGCATAAAAATAAAATGGGCGTATCGCTGCTTTTGCAGAGTATAAACAACTATTTATTTTTTGATCATGCAGGCCTTCCGCAGCAAATAAACGGCTCCATACAAAACCTTGCGGTTAATGCGTACTATACAACCGTTTTTTTTAAGCACCTGGGTATTTCTCTAAGTAATATTTTTCAATCCACCACTTCCGAATCCTATGTTCGCGTTCCGCAAAATATAAGTACTGTAAAACTTTTTTACACCGGCAATTTGTTTAAAAACAATCTGCAATTAAATATTGGTGTGCAGGGCCAATCCTATCAATCGTTTTACGCCTATGCTTACAGGCCGGCATTACAGCAATTTTATTTGCAGAATAAAAGAACAACCGGCGATTATCCATACGTTGATGTTTATTTGAACGCCCGAATACGGCCGGTGACCATTTTTGTGAAGGTTGAAAATGTATTGCAAGGTTATGCCGGCACCAATTTTTCTTTGGTGCAAGGTTATTACCAAACCGACAGAGCTTTTAGGTTAGGGCTGAGCTGGACCTTTTTTGATTAGACGGCTCTTCGCGAAATTTAAAAACATATAGAACATATAAGGTAATATAGAATCACGAGATGCAAAACAAAAATATCTGTCAAAGATAGACAAGGAATTTCTATATTTTCTTACAGGTTCTATATGTTTCAAAAAATGAGGGTTGAAAAACTTCTCATTTATAATAAAGCATTTATTCCAATGGTGTTCTCTTTTTTTCGAAAATCATAATTTCAAAACATCCTTTAGTTTTGAAAACCCTGTTTTGCTTAAGGGAATTTTTGTGCCATTTTTTAAAACGCCTAATTGATTATTC
>JANYBY010000404.1 GCA_025360565.1 Bacteroidota bacterium | reverse complement strand
CCTTTGCTTAATTCGCCGGTATTTCCAACCACGCTAATGGCCTCACCCGATTTTATTCTGTCGCCCGTTTTTTTCAAGATCTCTGCATTGTGTTTGTAAATGCTGGTTAAATTATTGCTGTGTTGCACTTGTATCACATATCCATCCTTTGCCGAAAAGCCCGTAAACACTACTGTTCCGTCTAAAACTGACTTCACCAATTCATCCTGCTTGGTTACAATATCAATTCCAAAATGTTCTTCTTTTACATTGTACGATGAAATTAAAATTCCTTTTACCGGTGTAAAAAAAACAAGTTCGCTCAGGCCTTTTAATTTTGGATTACTAATGGTGGCAATGGAGTTTTTATTTTCTTCGTAGCTGCTTCTAAATTCTTTATCATTCACACTCGGGTTTGTATTTATTTTGTCATATTTTCCAGTTGTATCTTTTTTCGGTTTTTCCGATCTTTTTTCAAGGCTATCCTTTAAAACATTTAAAATCGTATTCATATATATATCCCTTGCCTCTAAAGTTTGTTCTATCGAATCTGCTTTTAATCCCAAAGTTAAGATCTGTCTTCTTTCAGTTATATTTCCATAACCCGGAATATATTCTCGCAAAGGTGTAAAGGCCACCAAACTTATTACTACCGTGGTCATAACAATGGTTATAGCCGTAATGCCAATTATTACCTTTATAGGCGATAGTCGTAACGAGAATTTTTCGCCAAAGGTATTGTCGTTCAAGATCACCAGCCTGTACTTGCTCTTAAGCACGGCCAAAAGCCTTTTCCACCTTTTTACTTTAACCTCACTCATTTAGGCTGTAAAGATGCAAAAATAATTTTTTTAACAGGAAACTTGCAAGTCAAAAATAGTTTTCTTAGTTTTGTGTCGGATTTTGAATACTTAAGGTAAAAAGTGATGAAAGAAAAGATATTAAAAGGGGCCGAAGAATTGTTTTTTAAATATGGTATTAAAAATATTACCATGGATGAGATTGCCAAACATTTAGGCATGAGCAAAAAAACAATTTACCAGTACTATAAGGATAAGGATGAAATGGTGCATTCGATAATGCAATATAAAATTGAAGAAGACAGGATCATGTGTTCAAAAACATACACTGAATCTGAGAACTTGGTGGTGGAAGTTTTCGGGATCATGAAGAACCTAAAAGATATTATCGGCAACATTAATCCTATTCTATTTCACGAATTGCATAAATTTTATCCAAACACCTGGAAACTTTATGAAGATTTTAAAAACGGATTTATTCTCGAGAGCATTGAACGTTGTCTTAACAAAGGGCAGGTCGACGGATTAGTGCGCAACGATGTAAATATAAAATTACTTGCCCGCATGCGTTTAGAGAATATTGACATGGGATTACATGGAAGAGTATTTCCGGCAGATAAATTTAGCATGCTGGAAGTACAGTTGGCAATGACCGAACACTTTTTATATGGCATTTGTACACTTAAAGGACATAAACTGATTAATAAACACAAAAATATAGTTGAAGAATAAGATGAAGAAAATATTTATAGCCGCAACTCTTTCTTGTTTTGGATCTCTTTTTGCGCAACAGCAAAATAACTCCTTCACACTGCAGCAAGCTGTTGAGTATGCTTTAAAAAATAGTCCGAGTTACCTGAACGCGGGCTTAGACCAAAAAAACGCTGAATACAGAAAGAACGAAATAAGATCTGCAGGCCTGCCACAAATTAACGGTAGCATCGATATTAAAGATTATCTTGAACTCCCTACATCTTTATTACCCGGCCAGTTTTTTGGTGCACCTGCGGGTTCATACATTCCTGTAAAATTTGGCACAAAGTACAATGCATCTGCCGGTATTAGTGCATCGCAATTAATATTTAGCAGCGATTATGTTGTGGGTATGACTGCGGCCAAAGAATTTATAAATCTCGCTCGCATCAATGTTAACCGCAACAAAGCCGATCTTGTATCAGCGGTTTCAAAGGCATATTACAATTCTATTATTAATAAAGAAAGAATAAAGTTGCTCGAGGCAAATATTGTGAAGCTCAAAAAAATATTAGACGATACAAAAGCCCTGAACGCGCAGGGATTTGTTGAGCAAATAGATGTTGAGCGTTTGGAAGTGCAATACAACAACCTTGTAACCGAAAAAGATAAAATAGTTAATTTAATTTCGCTTTCAGAAAACATTCTCAAATTTCAAATGGGATATAAAATTTCAGATCCCATCATCTTACCTGATACCATTGCGCTTCAGGGTACTGAAGAAAATATTATTTCGGCCGGCAAACCCGATGTTACCAAACGTCCCGAATACCAAGTATTACAAGCCCAACAGCGTTTGTATGAACTTGACCTGAAACGTTTAAAGCTTGGTTATTTACCCACTTTAGCCGCTTACGGTTCTTATCAATACAACGCCCAAAGGCAAAAATTTGATTTGTTTGACGGAAGCCAGCCTTGGTTTAAAATTGCTTTGATCGGCGTAACACTTAATGTGAATGTTTTTGATGGCTTGTTCCGCAATTCAAAAATTCAACAAGCTAAAATTACCGTAAACAAAAATGTTAACACCTTAAAAACAATTGAGCTTTCGGCCGAACTCGAATCCAGTGTAGCCGGCATCTCATACTCTAACGCGTATTTAAGCATGATCACCCAAAAAAAGAATATGGAATTGGCAAACCACGTTTACGATGTGGCACAAAAAAAATATCAGGGCGGTATTGGCAACAACCTTGAAATTGTTATAGCGCAAACTGCATTAAAAGAAGCCCAAACAAATTATTATAACGCCGTTTACGATATGCTTATTTACAAAATAGATTATTTAAAAGCTACCGGAACATTGATTAAATAAAATTAAAAATTACGAATTTATGTCAAACACTAATATGCAACATACAAAGAAAAAGATCCAGAATTATTTTTTACCTGCGCTTATATCTGCAATGGTTTTAATTTCCTGCGGAGGCGAAAAAAAAGAAAGTTTAAACGACCTTAAAGCAAAACAAGCTGACCTTAAAACCCAGCTGGCCGATGTGGCATCGAAGATCTCAAAACTGGAGGGCGACTCCGGCAAAAAATTTATTTTGGTGGAAGCTTCAGGCATTAAACCCGAAATTTTTAAAACCTACATTAATGCTCAGGGAAGAGTTGACGCGGAAGAAAGTGTTTCACTGGCATCAGAAATGCCCGGCACCATTACAAAAATAAATGTAAAGGCCGGCGATCCCGTAACAAAAGGCCAGGTGCTTGCTGAAACAGACGCGCGCGCTTTACAACAAAGCATATCTGACATTCAAACAAATGCTGAATTGGTAAATCAACTTTACGAAAAACAAAAAGCTTTGTGGGATCAAAAGATCGGAACCGAAGTGCAATTTCTTCAAGCAAAAACGCAAAAAGAAAGCCTCGAAAAAAAGATGGCTACCCTTCATGAACAAGTGCGTATGACAAAGATAATTTCGCCAATTGATGGAACTGTTGATGCTGTAGATATTAAACTTGGGCAATTAACCGCGCCGGGATTGCCTGCCATAAGAGTTATTAATTTTAATAATCTGAAAATAAAGGCCGACCTCGCCGAAAGCTATGCCGCTAAGGTTCACAAAGGAGACGAAGTGTTAATAAAATTTCCTGATTCAAATGATACATTAACATCGCGTATAAATTATTCTTCCCGCTCTATCAGCAATTTAAACCGCACTTTTGGTATCGAGATCTTATTGGATAACAAAAAAGAATATCATCCTAACCAGATCACTATCCTAAGTATTAATGATTATAGATCACAAAAACCCGTCGTTTCAATCCCTTTAAATTACGTACAAAAAGATCTGAAAGGCCAAACCTTTGTATTAGTTGCGGATAACGACAAAGCAGTTAAAAAAAATATTACCCTTGGCAAAGAGTATAATGGGCGTGTTGAAATTACTGCCGGATTACTACCTGCCGATCTGCTGATCACGGCAGGTTACGACGGATTGAATGAGGGAGACGCGATTAAAATTAAGAATTGAGATTTAAGAATTAAGAGTGAGAATTTAAAATATGGACTTCAAACAATTTAAACCAAGCAGTTGGGCTATTGATAATAAAACCGCCGTTTATATAGGCGTTATTATTATTACCCTAATGGGAATAAGCTCGTACAACAATTTACCGAAAGAAAGTTTTCCGGATATTGTTGTTCCCAAATTTTTTATCAGTACGGTTTACGCGGGTAACTCCCCCACAAATATTGAGAATACAATTACTAAACCTTTAGAGAAAAAATTAAAATCCATTCCGGGTATTAAAAAATTAACGAGCAATTCTATGCAGGATGTATCGTTAATTACCGCCGAATTCAACACCAATATTAGCGTTGATAAAGCGCGACAGTATATTAAAGATAAAGTGGATGAAGCAAAATCAGATCTGCCAACAGGCTTAACCCGTCAGCCTTTTGTAAAAGAGCTCGCGTTTTCTGAATTACCCATTATGTACATTAACATTGCGGGCGATATGGATCTGCAACGTTTAAAAGAATATGCCGATGACCTTAAAGACAGAATAGAAGGCCTAAAAGAAATTACCGAAGTTAAAATGGTTGGCGCACCCGACCGCGAAATTCAAGTGAATTTGGATATGTACAAAATGCAATCCATGCAAATGGGCATGGGCGATATAGAGCGTGCTATCGGCAGCGAAAATATCAGCATCAGCGGCGGACAAATTCCAATGGATGGAACAAAACGTACCATCAGTATTAAAAATGAATTTAAATCAATTGACGAAATAAAAAATCTGGTTATTGGTTCTCAATCAGGCGCACGCCTTTATTTAAAGGATTTCGCGCAGATAGTTGACACCGCAAGGGAATCGGAAAGTTACGCACGCTTAAGCGGAAAAAATGTAATTACCCTCAACGTTATTAAACGCGCCGGCGAAAATTTAATTTCCGCTTCCGATAAAATAAAATCAACCATTGAGGAATTAAAAAAAACAGAGTTTCCAAAAAACATCGATATAAAAATTACAGCCGATCAATCTGATAAAACAAAATTAACTTTACACGACTTAATAAATACCATCATCATCGGGTTTATTTTGGTAACATTAATTTTAATGTTCTTTATGGGTGTTACCAACGCTTTGTTCGTGGCGCTATCCGTGCCCCTATCCATGTTCATCGCCTTTATGTTTATGCCAAGCATTGGCTTTACCATGAACATGATCGTACTCTTCGCGTTTTTATTGGCACTCGGAATTGTGGTGGACGATGCCATTGTTGTAATTGAAAACACCCACCGTTTATTTGATAATGGGAAAAAAGATATTAAAACCGCGGCAAAAATGGCGGCAGGTGAGGTGTTCCTTCCTGTTTTAAGCGGAACCATCACCACCCTTGCACCCTTTATTCCCCTAGCCTTTTGGCCGGGCATGATCGGAAAATTTATGTTTTACTTGCCCGTTACATTAATTATAACTTTACTCGCTTCTCTTTTTGTAGCCTATATTATTAATCCGGTGTTTGCTGTCGATTTCATGAAACCGCATCACGAAGAAGCAAAACAATATGGCCGCCTAACACGCAAAGCCTGGTTGCGCTTATTGGTTTACGGTTTAATTGCGCTCATCTGTTACAGCGGCGGGCATATGGCAATTGGAAATTTAATGATCTTCTTCGCTTTATTTATGATCGTGCACAGATTATTTTTATACAAAGCGATAGAAGGTTTTCAAACTAAAGCCTGGCCTGCCTTCCAAAGAGGGTACACAAGATTGTTGGTATGGGGATTAAAACGCCCTTATAAATTATTATTAATGACGCTTGGCTTATTTATTTTTTCAATTGTATTAATGAAAGTGCGTGCCCCCAACGTGGTGTTCTTTCCGCAAGGCGATCCTAATAATGCGTTTGTGTATGTAAAATTACCCGAAGGAACAGATCCTGCAAAAACAAATTCTATTATGAAATTGGTAGAGAAAAAAGTGAACGCCATTATCGGCGAAAATAATCCCATTGTTTCTTCCATCATTACCAACGTAACCATTGGTGTTACCGATCCGCAGGACGAAGATCAAAGTTCATACGCTAATCGCGGAAAAATTGCGATCAACTTTGTGGAGTTCAGCGCACGTAACGGACAAAGCTCGATGAAATATTTAAAAGCGCTTCAGGCAAATAAATGGAATATTGCCGGAGCCGAAATAACTTGTAATAAAGAACAGGCCGGTCCGCCCGTTGGTAAACCAATAAATATTGAAATAAAAGGAGATAAGTTTGAAGAATTGGTAAGCAATGCCCGAAACTTAAAACGTTTTTTAGAAAAAAGCGAAGTGCCCGGTGTAGCCGAATTAAAAACGGATTTTGTGGATAACAAACCTGAAATTGTTTTTGATGTAGACAGGGAGCGCGCAAACAGAGAAGGAATTTCCTCAGCGCAATTAGCCATGGAGATCCGTAAATCTGTTTTTGGAATTGACAACCCAAGCAAATTCAGAGATGCGAATGACGAATATCCCATTCAATTAAGATATCAGTATAACCAACGCACAAACATTGAAGAGGTTCGAAATACAAAAATTACTTTTAGAGATATGAACATGAACGGGATGCTGCGTTCAGTGCCTCTTTCGGCCTTTTGCGACATTCGTTACGAAAATACTTATGGCGGAATTAAACGCAAACAAAATAAACGTGTTATCACTTTATCCTCTGATGTGTTGGAAGGATTTAACGCCAACAATGTAGTGGCAAAATTACAAGAGGCCTCTAAAGGTTATAAGCCTGAGGGCGCGGTTGAAGTTAAATTTACTGGGCAACAGGAAGAACAAGCCGAAACAGGGGCCTTCTTAGGAAGTGCCATGCAAATGAGTATTGGAATAATTTTATTGGTATTGGTAATTCAATTTAACTCCATTGGAAAACCAATAATTATTTTATCCGAAATTATTTTAAGTGTGATAGGCGTACTTTTAGGAACCGCCATTTTTAAAATGGACATGAGTATTATTATGACAGGGATCGGAATCGTAGCATTGGCGGGCATTGTCGTCCGAAACGGGATCTTACTCGTGGAATTTGCCGAGGAGGCAAGGCTCAAAGGCGTTAGTTTGTACGATGCCACGGTTGATGCAGGAAGAACACGTATGACACCTGTAATACTTACTGCCTTCGCCGCGATTTTAGGATTGATACCTCTCGCGGTTGGATTAAATATAGATTTTGAAGGATTACTGGCACACGCATCACCACACATACATTTTGGAGGCGATAACGTTGTGTTTTGGGGTCCGTTAAGCTGGACCATGATATTTGGTTTAGGCTTTGCAACAATTTTAACATTGTTATTAGTACCTGCCATGTATTTAATTGCCGAAAGATTAAAACGCAAAGCGGAAGTTATTTTGGTGCATTACGATCTGCCAAAAGTATTAATGTACATTCCATTCTTTGTTTTGGTATGCAGATTAATTTTAGCCATTCAAAGAAAAAAACTGGATTACGGGGATTTGGACCGGTAACCGAAACCACTAACCAAGAAGGCACCGAGGACACAGAGAAACACTAAGAATTAAAACTATAAGGCCCTATATCAAAATAAATTACCTCTGTGGTTTCTTCGTGTTCTCCTTGCCTGTGGTTCAAATTTCCCGTAAAAATGAGATGTCAAGTCGAGTAGAAAATTTGTGCCTCTTTCAAATTTTCGTATCGAGACGGTTCTCGATACGTCACACCAAAAGAGGCGGGCGTGACTACTCGAACTGACATTTGGAGTTGAGCGAAGTATAGAGACTCTTCACTTCGAAAAGTTTAACAACCTGCATTTTTTGCAATTTTCATCCTGATAGCTACGGGGAGTAATACCAAATGCGGATATATTTTAGGCCAAAGATTTTGTGAGAAAAAACGGTCAGGATTGAGGCGGAAATTGCAGTCGTAGCAAGCAGCTACGCCGAAAATTGACAACGAAAATACTGATGTTTTTTCCAAAAGATTGGACTAAAATATATTTGCTTTTGGTATAAATCATAAAATTGTATATTAGTATTATAATTTAAATCCATGATCCTTAATTTCACAGTAGATAAACCCATCGATCTTGTTTACGACCACTTGACCGATATGCAAAAATTTGTCAGCATTCATCCTATCATATACAAGATAGAGAATAAAGGCGCCGATAATTATCTGGTATTTGAAACATTGAAAGTGTTATTCATTCCTATTTCTTTTACCTATCCTGTAAAGGTGGCGGCCGATAAACAAAAAAATGAAGTGATAATTAACGCCGTGGTTAAAAAAATGACACATGTGCAAATGCATTTTGTTTTAAAAAATGAGAACGGCAAAACCTCTGTCACTGAAACCATCGATTTCAGATCTCCTTTGCCCGTTAAAGCCATATTGGAAAAGATCTTCAGTAAACAGCACGCTGACCTGTTTAAGAATATGAACGCTCTTTAGGTTCTCACCCTCGCTCTTCTCACAAAAAATGTGAACACCGCTTACTGGGGCATGTTTTTTGTGACCTTTGGTATAAGCAATATATGGCAATGCCGGTAGCTATCGGTGCCATACCAAGAAAATTAAAAATTAGAACTTATGAAAAAGGGAGCAATATTGAAAGCCGCGTGTTTAGCAACAGCGGCTTTTTTATTTCAGCAATGCGCCATTGTAAGGCCGGGCGAAATAGGGATAAAACAAACCTTAGGTGTTATTAGAGGTAAACCATTTATGTCGGGAGTAAAATTTTATAATCCGTTTGTGAGTAAGGTCATAAAAATAAACGTGAGGATCGTGGAGAGTTTTAATACCCTTCCTCTTCCAACAAAAGAAGGCCTAAGTGTTAATACTGAAATTAGTTTGCTTTATCATGTTAAGCCCGAAGCGGCCAACGATGTATATCAAAAATTTGGCACAAATTATGAAGAGGTAATGGTGCTGAGTAATTTCAGAGCCACTGCCCGCGAAATAAGCGCGAAGTATTACGCCAAAGAATTGTATGCCACCGAAAGGGATAAAGTTGAAAAAGCAATTGCTTCAGAACTCAGCGAACATATTTCAAAATACGGTTTTGTAATTGATGCCGTTCTACTAAAAGACATTATACTTCCGGCCCAAATGGTACAAGCCATCCAGGAAAAAGTAAACGCCGAGCAAGCTGTGTTAAAAATGGAATTTGTAATTGAACAACAAAAGAAAGAAGCAGAACGAAGGATAATAGAAGCAAACGGTATTAAAAACGCGCAGGATATAATTAATTCTTCTTTAAGCGAAAAACTTTTACAATACAACCATATTGAAATGCTAAGAAGCCTCGGTAACTCTCCTAATTCAAAAATTATTATTACCGATGGGAAAGCGTCTCCGAATATTTTCACAAACGCTGATACGCCGGCCAATAATATAGTTCCTGCCTCAACACCAAATACAGGTACCAAAAAATAAAATTAAGTTTTTATTAATGAGATTGCTGCTTTTAATATTATTCTTTTGCTTTAACAGTTTTGCCCAATCCGGTAAAATTGACGCGAATATTAAAAATCTGAATAACAACCAATTTAAGATCGATCATCAGAATAAGGGCAGTTTTTCAGCAAAAAGCAAGGCTGCCGATAAATTAGTAAAGATCGGAAAAGTGTCTGCCAATAAGCTCATCGCGGCATTAGAGGACCCTGAAAAAACCATTATGGCACATTGGACCCTTTGCCATATTTATTTTAAACATGTTTCATTTGCGGGACCAAAAAAAGTTTCAATGGCAGATGGCGATGTATTAAAATATTATTTGGGCGAAGAAAAAGGCGAAGGCTTGATCATAAGTGAAGTTGAAGCAGCAGGTAAAATATATATTGAACCAAAAGATCTTGAAAAAATTAAAGAGTATTGGAACAAAAAGCGAAATTAATCACCACAATTCATAATCCAACACAGTATTCTCCACCCTAAAAGTGGGCGTTTGTTTTCCGTCCGATAATCTGTTTACTTCTTCAGCAACATATTTTTGCAATTCGCTTAGTGTTATTTTTTTATCGTTATTACTATCCGCTTTTAAATTCTTTAACCCGTTAATTAAACAATAGGTAAACAAACCGTTGTTCCATTTTTCATCTTCGTAAGCAGCTTCCGTTCCCCCTGCCGAAGAAATAACCGTTGCACCCGAGTTTTGCCGCAGATCAGAAAAAATAGCCTTCGACATTTCTAAGGCGGTACTTTGTGTAAAGAGTGTTAATGAACCTGCCCTTGTACTGTCCTTCCCGCCCTTTTTCTTACCATCCGTTTTTATTTCTTCAGTATCCACTTCTCCACTAAAGCAAGCATCAATGAACATCAGTTTGCGGATCGGTTTCATTTCTTTAAATAATTTTTCGAAAGAATTGTATGCCACCGAATTTATTTTAGGATCCGAAAAATCTGTAAAGTATGTCGGAAAATAATAACTCATATCCGTATCTAAATAACCATGCCCCGCATAAAATACCATTACTAGATCATTGACCCCGGCTGCGGAAAAAAAGTTTTTTAAATTTTTTACCGTATCCTCAGCAAAAGATTGGTTGTACAATTTTTTAGTATGCACACTCTTAAACGCCCCCGAATTTGCCATGGTGTTGGCCACATCACTCGCATCTTTTAAAGCATACGATAGATCGAAGTTTGTATTTTTAAATTTTTCGCTGGCAACAACCACCAAGTACAGATCTGGTTTAACCATATTGGTATTGTTGTAAAAACGTGTAATGTGAGGGCTTTCGAAGCCCGATACATCTTTTATGGTAAATTCAAAACGGTTAATGCCCGAAGAAGTTTCAAAAGATAAATTGGTTTCAAATCTCTCAGATTGTTCGGCTTTTATTTCTTCCGAATAAATTTGCGTTCCGTTATTTATTACTTCGAGCTTAGCTAATTTGTTTTGCCCCTTGTTTGCACTCAACGAAAAATTAACCCTGCCATCTTTTCCCTCCTTTATCACCACATTTTGAATAGTTGGAATAACCGAAAAATTTAATTTACTTCCAATTTTTAATCCCATCACCTTCATGCGTTTGTTATACGCTTTTTCATAGGCCTGAATAAGCGTACTATCGCTGCAATTAAAAGCCCTGAGCACGGTGTGCGGCTGATTTAAATACGCATCAAATTGGTCAAAGCTGAACATTTCCGATTTATACTTAAATCTAATATTCTTTACAAATTCTTTCGAGCCCAGATAATTCAGATCCTTAGTGATCAAAAAATAATTATCGCCCGAGGCATTTGCCAATTGCCCCATTACCCGTTTATTTTTAAGATCTACAAACGTGGCGACCGAATTTAAAGTGCTTATAACCACCAACAAATCTGTATTCTCAATAAAAAAACAATTGGGAATAGAAATATTCAGATCACTTAGATCCATCAGCGTTTCACCTCGGCTATTATATACTTTAAAAAAATTGCCCAAATGATTTACCAACGCAAAATATTTTCCCGTATCGCTTGTAAAATGGTAGGTGATCACATCCGGTGTTTTTATCAGTGTTTTGGAATAGGTCTCCGCGCCTGTTTCTACATTATACTCGGTGTATAAACTCTCTTTATCGTTCGGATCATTTTCTACAGCCGTGTTAATTTTTAAATACCAAATGCCAATGGTTTTGCCCTTGTTCTTTAATTTAAAATCATATGGCATATAGGTTTCGGCATAATCTTTTACAATTTGCTTTTTCTCCATATCAATTTTAACGATGGCGTTTGTGGGAATCTCTACTTCTACTCCGCTGTAATTTTTTTTCTTTTTTATGTTACTCGATGTAAAAACAAATTTATTGTCGGGACTGATAATCACCCTTGTGCTTGCCGCCCAGGATTGGCTCTCGTACTCAGCTTGTTTTGTTTTTCGGTTAATGATCTTATATTTGGTTGCCTCGGGTACAAAAACCAGCTTATCGGTAAATTCAACTACATGATACATGGATGTTCCGGCCAAAGAATACTGACCTTCGTATTTTTCTTCCTTCATGGTTTTCAAATCAACAATGTACAAATGTTGGTAATCGCAATAATAAAATTCGTTATTCATAAATCCGCAAGCAACGGTGTAAAGTCCTTTTTTAATAATACGTTTAAATTTTTTTCGTTTGAGATCATAAATGGAAAGATTCATTTTTTTAACATCCGTGCCCGAGTTAACTACCATTTCTGAATCATTCAAAAAATAAGAATTAAAAACAAAAGAAGAATCACTGTTTGAAATATCTTTTATCTCGGCATACTTTGTAAAATTGGTCAGATTCCAAACAAAGCCGCTGGCGCCGGCATTGGTATAAAGCCATTTATTGCCGGGGCTCACCTGCGCGCCTGTTATAGAGGTTCCCATGGCCACACGTTCCGAGATCAATTTCATTCCGTTTGGATCATACACCCGCAAGGCTTTGTAAGGGTTATTCCCATTACAGATCATTCTATTTCCGGAACCTGATAATTTAATATTTAAAGCGATGCCTTTGCTTTCCTTAACAAGTTTTTTTGTTTTTACATCAATTTCTTTTAATCCCTTTACAGTTGCAAATAACAAGGTTCCCTTATTAGAAACATAATCCATATCGTAAATCATTTCATCTGCCCTGAAATTAATGGTATCGGGTTTTGTAATGGCAATGCGCTGATTCAGTTCCTTGTAATATTTATCATCGTAATTATATCCGTAAGCCGAATAATCAAACTTGGGTGCGCGCACCTCGTAAACTACTTTTTTTGTTTCCAGATTCATCACATAGGTAACATCAATATTAAAACAGAAAAGCAACGAATCTTTTACCTTTATTTTATATGAAGTAGTACGATTACTTATGCTGTCGGAAAATTTTGAAAGATCATTGAGCGATTGTTTAATAATTGAGTTAACAGTACCCGATGTTTTTGCCAAAATAACCTGACTGCCTTTTACATACTCAACCGAATGAATAATATAATCAGTGATCGGAAGTACATGAGATGAAACAATGGCTTTCTTTTGAAAATCATAAATCATGGTATATGAACCTATACTAACATAGATCTGATCGGGTTTTGAAATAAAAAAGCAGCCATTGATGGGCAGCATGCCGTAATACTGGCTATTGGGGAATCCCTTGATAAGCTCACTCGTAGTTAATTTTAAAAAGAGCTGCAATTTTTGCTCCAAAAAAGAAAAAATAAAGATCTCATTATTTACAGTTGCCAAAATAAATTTTCCATCTCTGCTGATCGACAAATTTTTTGCTCCAAAATTTAATTCGTAATCATCAATAATTTCAGCAGTCTCTGTATTAAAAATGGAAAGGGAGTTTCCTAAAATAACAAAATACTTTTCGTCCGGAAAAAATTTAGTAACATCATTGGTGTTATACGGAATATCTTTGGGGATTAGGATCTTTACATCTTTCAACTGTGCAAAAAAATCATTAAAAAAAATAATTAAAAGAATTAAAAAAACAAAACGTTTCATTTTTTCATGCGCATTAATTTACCAATACAAAAGCGGTTTCAGGCTCTATAATTTCGGCCTTGCTTATGCCGTTGTATTGAATGATAAGGTTTTGAGGGCTGTTCACAATTTTGCTTTCTTTTTCGAATACTTTAAAATCGAAGCTCAATTGTAAAATAATAAAACGGAATTTATGATGGTTCAATTTTAATGCTTCAATTAATTTTATTTTCTTGGTACGCTCCACATCGTTTATGATCAGGTTCTGCGGCTTAACCTTGTGCTGAAGGTAATAATCAACTGCCAATAATTGTTTGAGTATTTTGTCGCCGGAATAATTTTTATCAATGAAATTTTCCATGATCTCATACATATCCTTTAAAGAATACTTATGAAAATCACGCACCGTTGAAAAATAAATTCCCAGCTCCATTAAAAAATCGAAAATACTGTAATTAGCGGTAACGTACTTTAAAGTATTTACCGCCCTTTTTTTATTCCAATAAACTTCGAGCGAATGTTCGAGCGCTACAATTTTTTGTAATTGCTCTTTACTTAAATATTTGCTTTCTATTAATTGGTAAGGAGGATTTGGGTCGAACACAAAACCATGGTGAGCTTTATCGCGCATGGGAGTGCCTTTTAAAAATTTTAAAAAGCCAAGTTGCAATTCAGGGGCAAAGAGTTTAAACACTTCTTCAAAACTGTATTTTATATCTTCCCAATAATCCAATGGTAAACCCACGATAAGGTCAAGGTGCATTTCCACTTTATGCTCAAGTGACTTAATAATGCTTTTTGTTTTTTCGAAGTTTTGTTTTCGGCTTACTTCTAAATTGGCTTTTTGGTTTACCGTTTGTATGCCGATCTCGAAACGAAATAAACCCTTTGGAACTTTTTCGTTAATGAATTTGATAATATCCGGGTGTAAAATATCCGCCGTAATTTCAAATTGAAAAACATTCTTAGGCTGATGATACTCTAATATAAATGTAAAAATATCAATCGTAAAATCACGCTTAATATTAAAAGTGCGATCCAAAAATTTAATTACACGCCCATGCTGCATCAAATATAAAAGATTGGCTTTAATGTTTTCGTTGGGCAAATAACGCACTTTGTTATCAAGGCTCGCCAAACAAAACTCGCATTTGTACGGGCAACCCCGCGAGGTTTCAATATATAACACCCGGTTGTATAAACTTGCAGGATCGTCGTTTCGATAAGGCAAAATATTTTTATAATTCTGCACATCAAACGTGAGAGATTTTTGAGCGTAAATAACCTCAGCGTGTTTCTTACTTGCCAAATTACTTATATGATCAACATTTGGATAGAACTGTAAAAATTCAGCAAAGGGAATTTCGCCCTCGCCGGTAATAATAAAATCAATTTGCGGCAAAGCAATTACTTCTTGCCATTCGTAACTCACTTCGGGGCCGCCTAATAAAATTTTTACAGAGGGGTTTAACAACTTTATTTTTTTTGCAACCTCAAGCGTTTGGGTAATATTCCAGATATAACAACTAAAGGCGATAACATCGTAATTTTTGCAATGCTCCGCAATGCCATCCTTATCTTCTTTTATGGTAAATTCTTTCCACTCTAATCCTTCCCTCTCCTTGTTTAATTCGTACAATAATCTTATTGCCAGGTTTACGTGGATGTATTTTGCATTAAGGGTTGTGAGTAAAACACGCATCGTAGGTAAATATACCAAATTTTACGCAGAGCATAAAGCGCTAAACACAGTTTGGGTGTACAACAATACTCCCATTTTAGACTAATTTTAGTCATTTCATTCTTTGCTTATATCCCCAAGTTCATAACCGTTAAATGCCACTGATTTCGTAAATTCACACAGACTTAATTCACAGATACTTTTTTTATTTGTGTTTGCAATCTGTGAAAATTAGTGAAATCTGTGGCAAAGAAACCGGGAATTTGTAGTACACCTCACAGTTTAGTACTTAGCAAGCATAAACTTTACCATGGCGGAATTGGCTTTGTAAGAGAACATTAAAAAAGAATTGAGGCCCAGCTTATAATATTCTTTTATTCTTGTTAATTTACCTTGTTTTTTAATGGCAAAGATATCTTCGCGTTCATCTTCAATAGCCGAGCTTTCTTTTTTTGATTTCTTTTTTGATTTTTGGCTCATGATCTTGTAACCCGCATCTTTTAAACCGTTTTTATACGAATCAAAAACAGGCCATTCCGAAAATTGATAAACAATATAATTCTCCGATGTATCTTTTTGAAACTCATAAAAAATGAGGTAGTACTTTAAATTTTCTTTCTTTCGGGTCTTTATCCAGGTTTTTTTTACAAAATTACTATCCTTATTAAAATCGGCTGATTGTATCTCCCAACCGCCGGCCTTTAACGAATCGGCAAGCTGATCGGAAGTATAATACGGATAAACCAGCAATTGTTTTAAAGATAAATGCTGCGCGCAAATTATATGCGAAAGACCGATAAAAAATAAAACCGC